>CAZVRI010000009.1:0-220 GCA_964629855.1 uncultured Thermoleophilaceae bacterium | reverse complement strand
CCACAGCGAGTACTCGGTCTGCAGCGCCGAGATCGGGTGGACGGCATGGG
The DNA here is from genome assembly GCA_964629855.1 of uncultured Thermoleophilaceae bacterium. Taxonomy (GTDB): domain Bacteria; phylum Actinomycetota; class Thermoleophilia; order Solirubrobacterales; family Thermoleophilaceae; genus JAAYBF01. The sequence continues at coordinate 170 of CAZVRI010000009.1, read as the reverse complement.
CGCGGCGGATGGTGTCCGGCGCCGCCTCCGACAGGCCGAGGTAGCGGACCTTGCCCGCCTCGACGAGCTCCGCCATCGCGCCGACTGTCTCTTCGATCGGCGTCTTCGGGTCGACGCGGTGCTGGTAGTAGAGGTCGATGTGGTCGACGCCGAGCCGCTGGAGCGAGGCG
>CAZVRI010000008.1:33871-60980 GCA_964629855.1 uncultured Thermoleophilaceae bacterium | reverse complement strand
CCCAGACCGAGGTGCTGCTGCTGATCATCGGCGGGATCTTCGTGATCGAGGCGCTGTCGGTCGTGATCCAGGTGTTCGCGTTCCAGCGCTTCCGCCGCCGCGTCTTCCTGATGGCGCCGCTGCACCACCACTTCGAGATGCTCGGCTGGTCGGAGACGAAGATCATCCTGCGCTTCTGGATCGTGGCCGCGATCTGCTCGGCGATCGGATTTACGCTCTACCAAGCGTCGATTGCGTAGAGCGATGAGGCCGCCGCTGCCACCAGGACCGTTCTTGGTCGTCGGGCTCGCACGTTCGGGCCAGGCGGCGATGCGCATGCTGGCAGCCAGGGGCGAGGAGGTCGTCGGCGTCGACGCCGGGACGCCAGAGCTGGACATGCCGGGCTTCGAGCTGCATCTCGGCGCCGAAGGAGTCGATCTGCTCGACGGTGTCGGGACGCTCGTCAAGAGCCCCGGAGTGCCGAACGAGGCGCCGGTGGTGGCCGCGGCGCGCGAGCATGGCATCGCGGTCGTCGGCGAGCTGGAGCTGGCCTGGCGGCTGCTGCCGAACCGCTTCGTCGCCGTCACCGGGACCAACGGCAAGACGACGACCGTCGAGCTGCTCGGCGCGATCTGGCGCGCGGCGGGGCTGCCGGTCGCGGTTGCCGGCAACGTCGGGACGCCGCTGGCGTCGCTGGTCGGGGAGCTGGAGCCCGACACGACCGTCATCTGTGAGGCGTCGAGCTTCCAGCTCGAGGACACGGTCGCGTTCGCGCCTGAGGTCGCGGTTTTGCTCAACATCGAGGAGGACCATCTCGACCGCCACGGCGACCTCGCCTCCTACCGCGCGGCGAAGGAGCGGATCTTCGCCAACCAGCGGCGGGAGGACTGGGCGGTCGCTCCGGCGGACCTGGTGCCGGAGGGCGTCGCAGGATGGGTCGGGTTTGGCGACGGCTGTGATGCCGACGCCTGGGACGGCTCGATCCGCTTCCGCGCCGAGCCGCTGCTGCCGGTCGACGAGCTGCGCATCCGCGGCGCCCACAACCTCGACAACGCGCTCGCCGCGATCGCGGCGGCGCTCGCCGACAGCGGTGCGGTTGCGCCGGCGGCGGTCGCCGAGGCGCTCCGAACCTTCCCCGGTGTCGAGCACCGGCTCGAGGAGGTGGCGACCGTCGGCGGCGTTCTCTACGTCAACGACTCGAAGGCGACCAACCCCGCTTCGGCACTGCGCGGGCTGCAGGCCTTCGACGGTGGCATCCACGCAATCCTCGGTGGCAGCCTCAAGGGGGGAGGCTTCACCGCGCTCCGCGACGAGACGGCTGCCCGCTGCCGCGCCAGCTACCTGGTCGGGGAGGCCGCCGACCGGCTCGCGGCTGACCTCGAGGGAACCGTGCCGCTACGGCGCAGCGGCACGCTCGAGCAGGCTGTCGCCGACGCGACGGCGGCCGCCGAGCCCGGCGATGTGGTGCTGCTGTCGCCGGCCTGCGCGAGCTTCGACGCGTTCGCGAACTACGAGGCGCGGGGGGCGCGCTTCAAGGAGCTCGTAGCCGCTTTGGAGAGCGGAGAATGAGTTTTGCGCCCAGCGTCGAAGGGGGATCGGATGGCGAAGAGCGGCAAGCGGCCGATCGAGTACTCGATCCTCTACACCGCGACGCTCTGCATGCTGGCGATCGGCGCGGTGATGGTCTACTCGGCCTCGTCGGCGGAGTCGCTGCTCGGGGCGGGCGACCCGTCGCAGTACCTCAAGCGCTACGTCTTCCTCGGGCTGATCGGGCTCGGGGTGATGCTGGTCGCCGCCCGCCACGGCCTGGGGCTGGTGCGCAAGCTGACGCCGCTGCTGCTCGCCACCTCGTTCTTCCTCTGCTTCGCGCTGCTGCTGCCCGGCGTCGGGGTCACGGTCAACGGCGCGACCAGCTGGATCGGCGGCGGGCCGCTGGTCTTCCAGCCGTCGGAGCTGCTGAAGATCTCGCTCGTCCTCTACGCCGCCCAGGTGCTGGCGACTCGGCCGGGCGCGGTCGACAGCTTCGAGGGTCTGATGAAGCCGCTGCTGCTGGTCGTCGGGGCGGCGTTCGTGCTCCTGATGATGCAGCCCGACATGGGCACGATGATGGTCATCTGCTTCGCGATCGGCGCGGTGCTGATCATCGCCGGCACGCCAGTCAGGCTGCTCGGGATGCTCGGCGGCGGCGTGGCGGCGGCGGCGCTTGTGCTGGCAGTTCTCGAGCCGTACCGGATGGCGCGCCTGACGGCCTTCCTCAACCCGTTCGCGGATGCCGGCGACAGCGGCTTCCAGACGGTCCAGGGGCTGACGGCGATCGGCTCGGGCGGCCTGTTCGGCGTCGGGCTCGGCGAGTCGGTGCAGAAGATCTTCTATCTCCCCGAGGCCCACACCGACATGATCCTGGCGATCATCGGCGAGGAGCTCGGGCTGATCGGGGTGATGGGCGTCGTGGGCCTCTACGTGCTGATCGGCTTCGCCGGCTTCCGCACGGCCAAGGCGGCCCGCGACCGCTACTCGAAGCTGCTCGCCGGCGGCATCACGTCGCTGATCCTCTGCCAGGCGACACTCAACTGCTTTGCCGTGCTGGGACTGGCGCCGCTGACCGGCATACCGCTGCCGTTCATCTCCTACGGCAGCACGAACCTGATCGTGCTGCTCGGCGGGATGGGGCTGCTGCTCAACGTGGCGGCGACCGGTGGAATGCCCGCGCGAGCTGTCAAGCCACGCCTGCGGGCGATCGACGGAGGTGCCGCCGGTGAAGGTGGCGATCGCCGCCGGCGGGACAGCGGGGCACGTCGTGCCGGCGCTGGCCATCGCCGACGCACTGCGGGCTGAGGGCGCCGAGGTCGAGTTCTTCGGCGGCGAGCGCGCCGAGGCCGAGCTCGTCCCCGCCGCCGGCTATCCGTTCCACGAGCTGGCGGTCCGCGGCATCGATCGCCGCAATCCGCTGAAGGCGCTGCGCGCGGTGGTCATGGCGCTGCGCGCGACTGCCCGGGCGCGCAAGCTGCTGCGCGAGATCGGCGCCGACGTCGTGATCGGCGGCGGCGGCTATGTCGCCGGCCCGGTCGGGCTGGCGGCGCGCACGCTGCGGCTGCCGCTGGTGCTGACCGAGGCCGACAGCCATCTCGGGATCGCCAACCGCCTGCTCGCGCGGGCGGCGAAGCGCGTCTTCCTCGCCTTCCCGCTCGAGGGCCGCGACGGCAGCCGCTACGAGGTCGTGGGGAGGCCGATCCCGGCCGCGACGCTCGCCGCCGACGCGGCCGCCGCACGTGAGCGCTTCGGGATCGCCGCCGACGAGCGCTGCCTGTTGGTCTTCGGCGGTTCGCTTGGTGCACGCCGGGTCAACGAGGCGACGCTCGAAGCCTTCGGCGCCGCAGCCCCGTTCGCGGTCCTGCACGCCTGCGGCCGGCGCGACTACGACGACCTCGCCCGCCGTCTCGAGGAGCTCGGCGCGCCGCCGCACTACCACCTGCACGCCTATATCCAGCCGTTCGCCGACGCGCTCGCGACCGCCGACCTGACCGTCGCCCGCTCCGGCGGCTCGGTCTTCGAGGTCGCCGCCGCCGGCATCCCTTCGATCCTCGTGCCGTACCCGCACGCGACCGCCGACCACCAGACGCTCAACGCCCGCCACATCGTCTCCGGCGGCGCCGCGGTGGTGGTGGCCGATGCGGAGCTCGACGGCCCCCGCCTGGCGCGCGAGGTCGGCGCGCTGCTCGCTGACGAAAACCGCCTGCGCGCGATGGGCCGCGCCGCCCGCTCGCTCGCCCGGCCCGATGCCGCCGAGCGGATCGCCCGCGAGGTCCTCGCGCTCGGCGAAAAGAGAAGCAAGTGAATGCCGACGCCAAGCCCTTCGCCGGCCGCCAGCTCCACTTCATCGGGATCGGCGGTGCCGGCATGAGCGGGCTCGCGCTCGTCGCCGCCGACCTCGGCGCCACCGGCACCGGCACCGACCGCGCCGATTCCACCTACACCGCCCGCCTCCGCAACCACGGCATCGAGCCCGCCGTCGGCCACGACGCCGCCAACCTCCCCGCAGGCGCCGAGGTCGTCGTCTCGACCGCCATCCCACCCGAGAACCCCGAGCTCGTAGCCGCCCACGCCGCCGGCGCCACCGTCATCCACCGCGGCCAACTTCTCGGCGAGCTGACCCGCCTCAAGAAGTCAATCGCCATCGCCGGAACCCACGGCAAGACCACAACCTGCGGCATGGTCGCCCACATCCTCCGCGCCACCGGCCGCGATCCGGCGTTCGTCATCGGCGGAGAACTGCGTTCGGCCGGAACGAATGCCAGTTGGGGAGCAGGGGAGTGGATAGTCGCGGAGGCCGACGAGTCCGACCGCTCCTTCCTCGAACTCTCCCGCGACGTCGCCGTCGTGACCAACATCGAGCTCGACCACCACGCCACCTACAGCTCCCTAGCCGACCTCCGCGCCACCTTCGCCCAATTCACCGCTCCCGCAACGCTCACCATCGCCTGGCAAGGAGCACACCTCGCCACCGCCGAGTCGCGAGCATCCCTAGCAGCGGCCGATTCAGCCGCCGGAGACGAAGGCCCGAGCAGCGATTCCCAAGCGGAACGGGCCTTCGTCTCCGGAGGCGTACCACCCACGCCAGACCCGCAGACCTACGACATCGAGGCCGGGGACCTTCAGGCCCGCAACGTCCAACTCCGCCCCATGGGGTCCACCTTCACCGTCGACAACACCCCCGTCACCCTCAACGTCCCCGGCACCCACAACATCCTCAACGCCCTCGCCGCCCTCGCCGCCTGCCGCGCCGCCGGCGTCGACCTTCCCGAGGCCGCCCCCGCGATCGCCGGCTTCGGCGGTACCGGCCGCCGCTTCGAGGACCGCGGCACGACGGCGACCGGCGCCCGCGTCTACGACGACTACGCCCACCATCCGACGGAGGTCCGCGCGACGCTGGAGGCGGCGCGCACGCTTGACGCGCGCCGGATCGTCGCTTGCTTCCAGCCGCACCTGTTCTCGCGGACGCGCGAGCTGGCGCGCGAGTTCGGCCGCGCGCTGGCGATCGCCGACGTCGTCGTGGTCGTCGACATCTATCCGGCGCGTGAGCGCCCGGAGGACTTCCCGGGAGTCAGCGGGCTGCTGGTGGCCGAGGCCGTGGCCGACGCGGCACCGGGCCGCCTGGTGGTGTGGGCCCCGTCGTTCGATGATGCCGAGCGCAGGTTGCGCGCCGAGCTCGGTCCGGGCGATGCGCTGCTGACGCTTGGCGCTGGGAACGTCGATGCGCTTGCCACGGCACTCACGGAGGCGGCATGAGCATCCCCGACGGCGTTGAGCGCGACCGCCCGCTGGCACGCCTGACGACGGTGCGTACCGGCGGCCCCGCGGACTATTTCGCCCGTCCGGAGAGCTCCGAGCGACTCGCGGAGCTGCTCGCCTGGGCCGATGGCGGTCAGATCGACGTAGGAGTGGTCGGCTCGGGCTCGAACCTGCTGGTAGCCGATGAGGGATTCCGAGGACTGGTACTCAAGCTGGGGGGCGAGCTCGCCGCGATCGCGCGCGACGGCGACCGCCTGCTCTGCGGCGGAGGCGCCCGCCTGCCGAAGGCGTCCGCGTTCGCCGCGGGCGAGGGCCTGTCCGGCCTCGAGTTCGGCGTCAACATCCCCGGCACGGTCGGCGGCGCGGTGAAGATGAACGCCAACGCTTACGGGGGCGATCTGTCGCGCGTACTCGAGTCGGTCGAGGTCGCTACGCCGGAGGGGACCGAGCGCCGGGTGCCGGACGATCTCGGCTTCGCCTACCGCAGCTCGAACCTTCGCGAGCGCGAGATCGTCGCGCGCGCGGTCTTCAAGCTCTCGCCGGCGGCGCCGGAAGCGGTCAAGGCGACGCTCGCGGAGATGCGGCGCAGGCGCCGTGAGGCGCAGCCGTCCGGCATCAAGACCTTCGGATCGACCTTCAAGAACCCCGACGACCCGCGTGCCGAGGGCCGTAGCGCCGGCGTCCTGCTCGACGAGTCGGGCTGTCGCGGGATGGAGGTCGGCGGCGCCCGCTTCTCGGACAAGCACGCGAACTTCGTCGAGAACGGCGGCGAGGCGACGACGGCGGATGTCGTCGCGCTGATGGCTGAGGGACGCCGCCGCGTCCACGAGCGCTTCGGCGTGACGCTGGAGCCTGAGGTCCAGCTGCTGGGGGACGTCGACGCCGCAGCGCTCTACGGGGATCCGTCGTGAGGAGCCCAGCTGCGTCGATCCGGCGCCCCGGAGCGTCGCTGGCGCGGCTGCGCACCACGCTGACGCCCACCAAGCGCACTCGCCGCCGGCTGCTGATCGCGCTGGTCGTCGCGGCGCTGCTCGCTGCCCTCTACATGTTCTGGCTGCGCGACTCCTCGCTGGTTGCGGTGGAGAACGTGACCGTCACCGGGTTGACCAGCGACGACGCCGACCGCGTCCGTGTCGCGCTCGCCTCGACGGCTGAGACGATGACCACGCTGCACGTCGACGAGGCGCGTCTCCAGGACGCGGCGGCCGCCTTCCCGATCGTCGCGCGTGTCGAGGCCAAGCCCGAGTTCCCGCATGGCATGACGATCACCGTGATCGAGCACCGTCCGGCGGCGCTAGCGGTCTCGGGCGGACGCAAGCAGCCGATCGCCGGTGACGGGTCGGTGCTCACCGGGATACCCGTCAAGGGCGATCTGCCGACGATCGACCTGGCCGTCGCGATGCCCCAGAGCCAGCTCGGCCCGGGCGCCGCGCGCGACGCCGCGAAGGTCGCGGGGATGGCGCCACCGGTGATCGCCCGGCGTGTCGACAGCCTCAAGCGCGAGGGCGGCGCACGCGGTGTCGTCGCCGAGCTCGAGGACGGGACCGAGCTCGTCTTCGGCACGCCCGACCAGCTTGCCGCGAAGTGGGCGGCGGCGATCCGCGTGCTCGCCGACGACGAGGCATCGGGGGCGACTTACGTCGACGTGAGGATCCCCGAGCGGCCTGTCGCGGGCGGTCTTCCGGCGGCCACGATCGCCCCCGTGCCACCGGTCGCGGAGACCCCTGCCGCGCCGGTCGAGACGGTGCCGACATACCCTCAACAATGACTTGAGAGTTGGCTCAACCCTCAACTCTCGCTAGAGGGTTAGGGTGCAAGAGTCGTTGCACCGCCGGTTTGACATTCCGCGCGTTTTCCACCTACAGTCCTGGTTTGCAGCGATTCCTCGGCGGCGGTGCAAACCCTCGATGATCGCTTTACCTACGGACGGGAACGTCCGATAAGAGCATCACGACAGGACCCCGAGCAGGCGAGGCAAGGATTCAAGCGATGGACACCGGAAGCTATTTGGCCGTCATCAAGGTCGTCGGAATCGGCGGCGGCGGCACCAACGCCGTCAACCGGATGGTCGATGCCGGCCTCAAGGGCGTCGAGTTCATCGCGGTCAACACCGACGCGCAGGCACTCCAGATGTGCGACGCCGACGTCAAGCTGCAGATCGGCGACCAGCTCACGCGTGGGCTCGGCGCCGGCGCGGAGCCGGAAGTCGGCTACGGCGCCGCCAACGAGAGCCGCGACGAGATCAAGGAGGCGCTCAAGGGCGCGGACATGGTCTTCGTTACCGCGGGCGAGGGCGGCGGCACCGGCACCGGTGCGGCCCCGGTCGTCGCGGAGGTCGCCAAGCAGGAGATCGGCGCGCTGACCGTTGGCGTCGTAACCCGCCCGTTCGACTTCGAGGGCTCGCAGCGCAAGCGCCAGTCCGACGAGGGGATCGACCGCCTGCGTGAGCAGGTCGACACGCTGATCGTGATCCCGAATGAGAAGCTGCTCGCCGTCGTCGAGCGCCGCACAAGCATCCTCGAGGCGTTCAAGGAGGCCGACAACGTCCTCCGCCAGGGCGTCCAGGGCATCACCGACCTGATCACCATCCCCGGCCTGATCAACCTCGACTTCGCCGACGTTCGCACGATCATGCAGGACGCCGGCTCCGCGCTGATGGGCATCGGCGAGGCCGGCGGCGAGAACCGCGCGGCCGAGGCAGCTCGCCACGCGATCTCCAGCCCGCTGCTCGAGCAGTCCGTTGAGGGAGCCACGGGCATCCTGCTGAACATCACCGGTGGCAGCGACCTCGGCCTGTTCGAGGTCAACGAGGCCGCCGAGATCATCCAGGGTGCGACCGACCAGAACTCGAACATCATCTTCGGCGCCGTCGTCGACGACGGCCTCGAGGACAACGTTCGCGTCACGGTCATCGCCACCGGGTTCGAGGGGGCGAAGTCGCGGCCGCTGTTCAGCGAGGACTCGACCGGCCGCCGCCGCGAGCCCCGTCGCCGTGACGTCTCGATGGACGACAACCAGCGCTCGTCTTTGGAGATCTCGGATGACGACATCGACATTCCAGAGTTCCTCAAGGACTAAGCGCAACGACGAGGGGCCCGTGATCACGGGCCCCTCGCGCTGCTATTTCGTAGCGGCTACTTCTTGACCCGGAAGCCGAGCCGCTTGGTGGTGGTGCCGGCCGTGGTGCGAGCTGTGAGCACGACCCGGTAGCGGCCGGCGGCGAGCTTGCGGCTGGCGATCTTCAGGTCGTTGAGGCCCTTGGCGCCGTTGCGGTTGAACTTGCGGACGCCGACCCAGCGGGCGCAGCGCTTGCGATTGGCGTTGGCGGCCGTCTGCTTGCGGCACTTGCCGTTCGCCTTGCGGCCCTTGGCGGCTTTCTGGAGCTTGACGGTGACCTTGGCGGCCTCCGAGAGGCGGTAGGTCAGCTTGCGCGCCCCGGTCGTGGTCGTCGCCACCGAGATTCCGCTGACGGCCGGCTTGCCGACCGGCGGGGTGCAGGGCGCGGTGGCGTCGCTGCCGTTGCCGAGGCACTGGTCCTGGGTCTCGTCGCCGTAGCCGTCCTTGTCGGCGTCGGGCTCGTAGACGGCGGCGACCAGCAGCTCCTCGGTCACCGCGTCGGAGGCGCGCAGCGGGGCGCCGTCGGCCAGCGGCGGGGCGTAGACGTAGGTGAAGTCGCTGCCGCTCGACGCGTAGACCGCCTGGGCGGTGCTGGTGTCGATCGCCAGGTGGTTGCCCTTCGCGAGCGGCACGCGCGCCGGGAACTCCTCGATGTCGCCGGTTCCGGCGATCGTCACGGTCGGGCCGGTAGCCACGATCCGCGACTGGGCGGAGTCGTTGTTCTCACGGGTGATGTCGGCGAGCCGGAACGTCACCGACGCGCCCGGACCGTTGGCGTGGATGCGGAACTTCGTGATCACGCCGTCGCTCGGCGCGCCACCCGAGTAGGGATCGCCGGTTCCGACCGCTGGATGGATGAACGAGACGTAGGTGCAGGGGGCGGAGATCACGTCGCTGCACGCGCCGCTGTTGGGGCTGTTCGCGAACCGGCTGCCGAAGGTCTCGGCCGCCATCCCCGACGCGGGCAGCGCCATCAGCGCGGTGGCCGCGACGGCCATTGCGGTCGGGATACGCCTGCTGAGTGTGGACTTGCTGTGCATCGGAGTGGCCTTTCAGTCGAGTTGCTTTCCCGTCCAACGGCCGATCCCGGTCCGAATTACGCCGCGCTGGCAGGTAGCCTCTCCGCGGCGTGCCCTCCGCCGCCGAAACCCTCCGCCGCACCCCGCTCCACGACCGCCATCAGGCGGCCGGCGCGCGCCTGGCGCATTTCGCGGGCTGGGAGATGCCGGTCCAGTACGAGGGGGTTCGCCCGGAGCACATGGCGGTCCGCGAGGCCGCCGGCGTCTTCGACGTCTCGCACATGGGCCAGGTCGAGTCGCGCGGGCCCGGCGCCGAAGCGTTCCTGCAGCGGCTGCTGTCCAACGACGTGACCAAGCTCGCCGAGGGCGGCGCCCAGTACTCGCTGCTCTGCCGCGAGGACGGCGGTGTGATCGACGATCTCTTCACCTACCGGCTGCCCGGTGACGGGCCGCGCTTCCTGACGGTCACCAACGCTTCGAACCACGAGCGCGACTACGCGTGGCTGGCTGAGCACGCCGGGGCCTTCGACGTGGAGGTCGCCGACGTGGCGGATCGCTACGCGATGCTCGCCGTCCAGGGGCCCAAGGCGCGCGCGGCCGTCGAGCGGATCGCGGGCGGCGAGCTGCCCGCGCGGATGCGCACCGCCACCGTCGCGATTGCCGGGATCGACTGCCTGGTCTGCGGCACCGGCTACACCGGCGAGGACGGCGTCGAGATCCTGGCGCCGCCGGAGCGCGCCGGGGAGATCTGGGACGCGCTGCTGGCCGAGGGCGTCGTACCGGTCGGGCTCGGCGCGCGCGACACGCTGCGGCTGGAGGCCTGCTTCCACCTCTACGGCAACGATCTCTCGCTCGACCACAACCCGATCGAGGCTGGCCTGGCCTGGGCCTGCAAGCTCGACACCGATTTCATCGGCGCGGACGCGCTGCGCGACTTCAAGCCCGCGCAGCTGCTCGTCCCGTTCGCCTTCACCGGTCCCGGCATTCCGCGCCAGGGCAACCCGGTCAGCACAGCCCACGGCGACGGGATCGTCACCAGCGGCAGCCTGTCGCCCTGCCTCGACATCGGGATCGGCATGGCCTACCTGCCGGCGGCCGCCGCGACGCCCGGAGCCCCGATCGAAGTCGACGTGCGCGGCAAGCGCCGCGAGGCCGCCGTCCGCGGCAAGCCCCTTTACAAGACCCAATAGGAGACAAGCGCGAGTGGCAGCCGACTACCCAGAGGACCTGAAGTACCACCCCGAGCACGACTGGGCGCGGATCGACGGCGATGTCGCCGTCTTCGGTGTCACCTGGTACGCCCAGGACGCCCTCGGCGAGGTCGTTTTCTACGACCCGCCCGCGGTCGGGTCGACGGTCGCCAAGGACGGCGCCTACGCCGAGGTCGAGTCGGTCAAGGCGGTTTCGGACGTCTTCGCGCCGCTTTCCGGCGAGATCATCGAGGTCAACGAGGCGCTCTCCGACACGCCGGAGAAGATCAACAGCGACCCCTACGGCGAGGGCTGGCTGGTCAAGGTCAAGCTGAGCGACGTCAGCGAGATCGATCAGCTGCTCGACGTGGCCGCCTACCGCGATCTGCTGTCCTAGAAGGACGACGTTCCTCCCCTCATGAGCCGCTACACCTCCGCAACCGACGCCGACCGCCAGGCAATGCTCGACGCGATCGGCGTCGGCACCGTCGACGAGCTGTTCGCCGAGATCCCGGAGGGCGTGCGGCTGCAGCGGCCGCTCGACCTGCCCGCCGGGCTCGCCGAGCAGGACGTCTACGACCACCTCGCGGCGCTCGCGGCGCGCAACACCCATGCCGACGCTGAGACCAGCTTCCTCGGCGCGGGGATGTACGACCACTACACGCCGGCGCTGATCGACTCGATCCTCCAGCGGTCGGAGTTCCTGACGCCCTACACGCCGTACCAGCCGGAGATCTCGCAGGGTGGGCTGCAGGTGATGTTCGAGTACCAGACCGCGATCTCGGAGCTGACCGGACTGCCGGTCTCGAATGCCTCGGTCTACGAGGGGCCGTCGGCGGTCGCCGCCGCGGGCTACCTGGCGAAGCTCGAGACCAAGCGGACGAAGTTCGTCGTGTCGCGCGGCCTGCATCCGCACTCGCGCGAGACGCTCGCGACCCACGCCAAGGGCTACGGGATGACGGTCGCCGAGGCCGGGCTGGACAGTGAGGGTGTCACCGACCTCGACGCGCTCGCGGCGCTCGTCGACGACGACACCGCCGCCGTCTTCGTCCAGCAGCCGAACTTCCTCGGCACCGTCGAAGAGCTCGGGACGCTCGCCGAGGCCGCCAAGCGGACAGGCGCGCTGTTCATCGTCGCCGCCGACCCGCTGCCGCTCGGGATCCTCGAGCCGCCGGGCGCGCTCGGCGCCGACGTCTGCGTCGGCGAGGGCCAGACGCTCGGCAACCGGCTCGACTTCGGCGGCCCGTCGTTCGGCTTCTTCGCCGCCGCCGAGCGGTTCATCCGCAAGATGCCAGGCCGGATCGCCGGCGAGACGCGCGACGTCGACGGCAAGCGCGGCTTCGTGCTGACGCTCCAGACGCGCGAGCAGCACATCCGGCGCGAGAAGGCGACGCACAACATCTGCACCGCGCAGGCGCTCAACGCGCTCGCTGGCGTGATCTACCTCTCCTGGCTCGGCAAGCAGGGCCTCGTCGAGCTCGGCGAGCTGATGCTGCGCCGCACCCACTACGCCCGCGAGACGTTCGGGCTGGAGGCGATCAACCCCGGTCCAGTCGTGCGCGAGTTCGCGGTCCGGGTGCCGGACCTCGACGCCGTCTTCGAGCGCGCCCGCGCCGCCGGGATCAACCCCGGCTACCGGCTCGGCAACGACTATCCCGAGTATGGGGACGGGCTGCTGGTCGCGATCACCGAGCGCCGCACGAAGGCCGACATCGACCGGCTGGCCTCAGTGCTCGGCTCGGTCAGAGAGGAAGCCCACGCATGAGCACCGCTCTCGACCCGCGCGCCGGCGAGCAGACGCGCACGATCTTCGAGAAGTCCGTCGCCGGTCGGCGCGCCTTCACACCGCCGCAGATCGACGTGCCCGAGACGCCGATCGAGGACCTGCTGCCCGCCCACCTGCGGCGCAGCGAGCCGGCAGAGCTGCCGGAGATCGCCGAGCCGGAGATCGTCCGCCACTACAACGGCCTGTCGAAGAAGAACTTCGACCTCGACACGGGCTTCTACCCGCTCGGCTCGTGCACGATGAAGCACAACCCGAAGCTGCACGAGCGCGTCGCCGCGCTGCCCGGCAACGCCCGCCTGCACCCGCTCCAGGACCCCGAGCACGCCCAAGGCGCGCTGGAGCTGATGTGGAACCTCCAGCGGGCGCTCGGCGAGATTGCAGGCCTGCCGCACGTCTCACTCCAGCCATCCGCCGGCTCGCACGGCGAGCTCGCCGGCCTGCTGGTGACCCGCGCCTACCACGAGGACCGCGGCGAGCACCGCCACAAGGTGCTGACGCCCGACACCGCCCACGGCACCAACCCGGCGACCGTGACGATGGCCGGCTACGAGGTGGTAAAGGTCGGCACCGACGAGCACGGCGGCGTCGATCTGGAGGACCTGCGCGCCAAGGCGACCGACGACGTCGCCTGCCTGATGCTCACCAACCCGAACACGCTCGGCCTATTCGACCGCAACATCGAGGAGATCGCCTCGATCGTGCACGGGGTGGGGGCGACGCTCTACTACGACGGCGCCAACCTGAACGCCGTCATGGGGATCTCGCGGCCCGGCGACATGGGCTTCGACATCGTCCACTACAACCTGCACAAGTCGTTCACCCAGCCACACGGTGGCGGTGGTCCAGGAGCCGGTCCGATCGCGGTGTCCGACCGCATCGAGCCGTACATCCCGCGGCCGCAGGTCGTCCGCGAAGAGGGCCACAACGGCCACGGGCCGCGCTTCGCGCTCGACTACGACCGGCCGAAGTCGATCGGCAAGCTGCGCGGCTTCCAGGGCAACTTCGGGGTATTCGTTCGCTCCTACGCCTACATCTGCTCGCTCGGAGGCGAGGGGCTGCGCGAGGCGTCCGAGACGGCCGTCCTGAACGCCAACTACCTGCGGGCGCTGCTGGCCGAGCCAGACGTCGCCGAGTACCTGCCGATCGCGTTCGACCGGGTGTGCATGCACGAGTTCGTGCTGTCGGGGCGGGGGGCGAAGGAGAGGCTGGGGATCCGGACCTTGGACATTGCGAAGCGGATGCTGGACCACGGGGTCCATCCGCCGACGGTCTACTTCCCGCTGTTGGTCGACGAGGCGCTGATGATCGAGCCGACGGAGACGGAGACGAAGGAGACGCTGGACGACTTCGCTGGTGTTGTTCGGGCGATCCTGGTTGAGGCTGCTGAGGATCCGGAGATAGCGCGGAATGCGCCTTATACGGCTGCGGTTCGGCGGCTGGACGAGGCGGGGGCTGCGAAGAATCCAGTCGTACGACAGGCGCCGCGGTAGGCGGCCGAGTGGATATGCCTCAGAGACTTGGGAATCGTCTCTGAGGCATATCCACTCGCCCGCTAGAAGCGTTGGTGGTTGACGTTTATTAGCGGGGCGGTGGGGGGAGGACTGCGGCTAGGGAGAGCGTGGTTGCGGAGAGGCACATCTGAGGTCGTGGGCTTGGAAAGCCGTGGCGGCGCTTGCGACGTGTGCGTCGATTGGCGCGGTCGCCGTTCCGGCTGCCAGCGCGGCTGACATCTATTCGTATGCGAACGGCTGTTATGCGTTGCGTGATGCGAATACGGGCCGGTATGTGGCGAAGGATGCGCTTGGCTATCCGGTGAATGCGCAGAGTGCGGCCGCTGCGACGCCGTTTCGGTTGAAGGCGACGGCGCTAGGGCGGTACCTGCTCTATGGGCCTGACGCGCGGATGCCTGCGGCGGGTCTGCTTGGGACCGTCTCTCCGATCGCGACGCCTGGTCCGACTGCGGATTGGCGCGTTGTCGATGGTGGAGCCTCGCTGCGACTGACCAACCACTCGTCCGGCAAGAACCTTGGTGTTGGTGCGCTAGGGCGACTTACTCAGGTTGCTTCGACGGCTCCGCGGTGGACGTTCGAGGCGGTCTCGGGATGTGCTGAGTTTCCGGAGATCGAGGTGAATGTGACGGGGGAGCCGTTCGAGGGGGAGAGCCCGACGGCGCCGGTGAGGGGGTTTCTGGACGACCACATCCATCTCGGTGGGTTCCAGTTCCTGGGTGGGCGGTTTCACTGTGGGAGGCCTTGGAGTCCGTATGGGGTGACGGTGGCGATGCGGGACTGCATCGACCATGCGGGCAATGGGGTCGGGGCGGTGGTGGAGAACTTCTTCTCGGCCGGGTCGCCGGTTGGGACGCACAGCACGGATGGGTGGCCGAGCTTTGCGGGCTGGCCGCGGGACGAGTCGCCGACCCATGAGGGGACTTACTGGAAGTGGATCGAGCGGGCGTGGCGGTCGGGGCTGCGGATCATGGTCAACGACCTGGTCGAGAACCGGGCGTTGTGCGAGATCTATCCGCTGAAGAAGAACAGCTGCAACGAGATGACGAGCGCGTACCAGCAGGCCGAGGATATGCACGCGCTCGTCGACTACATCGACGCGCAGTTCGGCGGGCCGGCCAAGGGATTCCTGCGGATCGTCGACGACCCCGCCGAGGCGCGGGCGGTGGTCAACGACGGCAAGCTGGCGATGGTGTTGGGGATCGAGGTCTCGGAGGTCCTGAACTGCGGTCAGTTCAACGGGACGCCGCGCTGCACCGCCGGGCAGATCGACGCGGAGCTCGACCGGCTGCACGGCATCGGCGTGCGCTCGATGTTCCCGGTGCACAAGTTCGACAACGCGCTTGGCGGGGCCCATTTCGACTCCGGCACCCAGGGCGTGCTGGTCAACGTCGGCAACAAGTACGCCACCGGCCAGTTCTGGACCGCTGAGCACTGCGATGCCGCCGACCACGACAACGAGCCGACCAACCCGACCGGCGAGCAGGCCGAGCTGATCTACACCGTGTTCGGGCCCCTGCTCACAGCGCCGCTGCTGCAGGGCCAGCTGCCGGTCTATCCGCACGCTCCGCTCTGCAACCCGAAGGGCCTGACGCCGCTCGGAGAGCACCTGGTCAGGGCGATGATGGACCGCGGGATGATCGTCGAGACCGACCACCTCAGCGTCAAGGCGCGCCAGCAGGTCCTCTCGATCCTCGAGGAGACCGACTATCCGGGCGTGATCTCCAGCCACAGCTGGGGCGACGCCGGCAGCCAGCGGCGCCTCCAGGCGCTTGGCGGCATCGTCGGCCCGATCTCGACCCAGGCGAACCAGTTCGTCGCGGAGTGGCAGGCCGCGCGCGCCAACCGCAACCCCGACTTTTTCTTCGGCACTGGCTTCGGCTCCGACATCAACGGCCTCCACTCCCAGCCCGTCCCGCGCCCCAACGCAGCCGAGAACCCGGTCCAGTACCCATTCCAGTCGTTCGACGGCGGCAGCACGATCCACCGCCAGGTCTCCGGCACCCGCACCTACGACATCAACGCCGACGGCGTGGACCACTACGGCCTCTACCCAGACTGGATCGAGGACCTGCGCCAGGTCGGCGGCCCCCAGATCGTCGACGACCTCGCCAACGGCGCCGAGGCCTACCTCCAGCTCTGGGAGCGCGCCGAGGCCGCAGCGGCGAGCCAATAGTCTCCGCGCCCAATGCGGATCTTCAGTGGCATCCAGCCGACGGGGCGCAAGCACCTCGGCAATCACATCGGCGCGGTGCGCGGCTATGTCGAGGGGCAGGACAGGGGGGATCCGGCGATCTACTGCATCGTCGACCTGCACGCGATCACCGTCGCCTACGAGCCGAAGCAGCTGCGCGGCTACCTCTACGACACGGCGGCGATGCTGCTGGCGTCGGGGCTCGACCCGGCGCGTTGCATCCTCTTCCGCCAGAGCGACGTCCGCGAGCACACCGAGCTCTGCTGGCTGCTCGCGTCCGTCACCGCGCACGGCGACCTCAACCGGATGCATCAGTTCAAGGACAAGTCCGTCCAGCAGCGCGAGCTGGTGTCGGCCGGGCTGTTCCTCTATCCGGTGCTGCAGGCCGCCGACGTGCTCGCCTACCAAGCCGACGAGGTGCCGGTCGGCGACGATCAGCGCCAGCATCTCGAGCTGACACGCGACATCGCGATCCGCTTCAACGCGACCTACGGCGACACGCTCACCGTGCCCGAGCACAAGATCCCGCAGGTCGGCGCTCGGATCATGGACCTCCAGGATCCGACGAAGAAGATGTCGACGACCAGCAGCGAGGTGCGCGGCTTGATCTATGTCGACGATGAGGAGAAGGCGATCCTCAAGAAGATCAAGAGCGCCGTTACCGATTCCGGCGCCGAGGTCCGTCGAGGCGAGGGCAAGGACGGGATCGCCAACCTGATCGACATCTACGCCGTAACACGCGGCGTCACGCCCGAGGACGTCGAGCGCGAGTTCGACGGCCAGCAGTACGGAGCCTTCAAGGGCGCGGTGGCCGAGGCGGTAGCCGACTACCTGCGCCCCGTCCGCGAGCGTTACGCCGAGCTGCGGCCCGACGAGGCGGCGCTCGAGTCCGTGCTCCAGGAGGGCGCCGACCAGGCCCGGGCACTCGCCTCCGAGACCCTGCGCGACGTCCGCACGGCGATGGGAGTGGGCGCACCCTGACTCGTCTGCCCCTCGCCGTCATCGACGCCCCGCTCGACTGCTCGGGTGCGGGACGCGGCGAGGAGCTGGCCCCGGCGGCGCTGCGGGCCGCCGGCCTGATCGAGCGCCTTGGCGCTCGAGACTCCGGCGAGGCCGACGCGCGCATCCGCGACACACACCGCGACCCGGCAACCGGCGTGATCGGCGCTCTCGACGTGCGCCGGGCGGCGACCGACATCGCGGCTCGCGTGCGCAACGTGCGCGAGGCGGGCGAGCTCCCGCTCGTTATCGGCGGCGACTGCACGCTGCTGCTCGGGGTCTTCCAGGCGCTGCCGGCCGGCTGCGGGCTCTGGTTCGTCGATGGGCACGCCGACTTCTACGACGGCGAGACTTCGCCGACCGGCGAGGCCGCCGACATGGACCTCGCGATCCTCACCGGTCACGGTCCGGCCGGCCTGCTCGACGACGACGCGCCACTGGTCGACCCCGCGGCCGTCGTCCTGCTCGGCCACCGGTCCTCCAAGCTGAACGCCGACGTCGCGTTCGAGAACGCCCGCCTCGATCCAGCGATCTTTGCGCTCACAGCCCCCGAGCTGCGTAAGCGCGGAGCAGGGCAGGTCGGGGTGGAGGCCGCCGGGCGGCTCGCTGGCCGACCGGCCTGGCTGCACCTCGATCTCGACGTGCTCGACGAGACGGCCCTGCCTGCGGTCAGCTATCCGCAGCCGCTCGGCCTCGACTGGGAAGAGCTCGATGCGCTCGTTCGTCCACTGGTCGCCGCGCCAGGTCTGATCGGCCTTTCGGTCGCCGATTTCAACCCCGAGCGCGACCCTGACGGCGCGTTCGCCGCCCAGATCGTCGAGCTGCTCGCGGAGCTGCTGCGGCGCTCCGCGTAGGCTCACTACATCGAAGGAGAACCGAAACCGTTGGACGACGGGCCCGCTGAACGACCCCGGACCCGCGGCGGTTCCGACCAGACGAACTCGACGCCGGGCGAGCTGCTCGCCCAGCTTGCGACCCCGCTGCGCAGCTTCCTCGCGACCGAGACCGGCAGCGTCGGGCTGCTGATCGCGGCGTCGGTCGCGGCCCTCGTCCTGGCGAACTCGCCGCTGTCGGACTCCTACGAGGACCTCTGGGGGACGGAGCTGGCGATCCAGCTCGGCGACCTGTCGCTCCAGATGGACCTCGCCCACTGGGTCGGCGACGGCCTGATGGCGATCTTCTTCTTCGTGATCGGGCTCGAGGTCCGTCGCGAGCTGTCGATGGGCGAGCTGACCGACCGCCGCCGCGTCACGATCCCGGCGATCGCCGCGGTCGGCGGCATGGTCGTACCCGCCGCGCTCTACCTGCTGATCGCCCCGTCCGGCGACGCGGCCAACGGCTGGGGCGTCGTGATCGCCACAGACACCGCCTTCATGCTCGGCGCGCTGGCGATCGTCGGACCGTCGATCTCGACTCAGCTGCGCGTCTTCTTGCTGACCCTCTCGATCGCCGACGACGTCGTCGCTGTGACGATCATCGGGGTCGTCTACTCGGGCGATCTCGACGTCGTGGCGCTCGCCGTCGCCGGCGGGGCTCTGGTCGCCATGGCGGCCCTCTCGTGGGCAGGGGTCGGACGGGGGTGGGCCTACCTCGCCATCGGGATCGTGCTCTGGATAGCGACCGTGGAGTCCGGCCTGCATCCGACGATCGCCGGGATGCTCGCCGGGCTGTTGATCAGCGCGCATCCGCCGCGTCGCGAGGACGTTGAGCACGCCGCGCGGCTCGTGCGCGCCTTCCGCCAGTCGCCGATGCCCAGCCTCGGGCGCTCCGCGAAGATCGGCGTAACGCGTGCGGTTTCGCTCAACGAGCGTCTTCAAGAGGCGCTCCATCCACTGACCAGCTACTTCGTCGTGCCGCTGTTCGCGCTCGCCTACGCCGGCGTGGACCTGCGCGGCGGGGTGCTCGGCGACGCGCTCGGATCGGCCGTCACCTGGGGCATCGTGGCCGGCCTGGTGATCGGCAAGGTCGTCGGCATCTCGGTCGCCTCACTCGGCGCGGTCCGGTTCGGCTGGGGCAAGCTGCCGCGCGGCGTCGGCGAGGGCCAGGTGGTCGGCGGCGCGGCGCTGTCGGGCATCGGCTTCACGGTCTCGCTGCTGATCATTGGGCTCGCATTCGGCTCCGACGAGCTGCGCGACCAGGCGACGGTCGGCGTGCTGATGGCCGCGATCATCTCGACGGTCGTCGGCTGGATCGCCTTCCAGCTCGCCGCGCGGCTGCGCAACGAGCACAACGCCACGCTGCCGCTCTGGCTGGACCAGCCTGTCGACCCCGAGCGCGACCACATCCGCGGGCCTGTCGACGCGCCGCTGACGCTCGTCGAGTACAGCGACTTCGAGTGCCCGTTCTGCGCCCGCGCGACCGGCATGGGGCGCGAGCTGCGCGAGCGCCTTGGCGACGACCTCCGCTACGTCTTCCGCCATCTCCCGCTCGACCGCGTCCACCCGCATGCCGAGCTGGCGGCCGAGGCGACCGAGGCCGCTGCCGCGCAGGGGCGCTTCTGGGAGATGCACGACGTGCTGTTCGAGCACCAGGGCGAGCTTGAGCTCGAGGACATCGTCGGCTACGCGGTCGAGATCGGCGTCGAGGACGTCGCGCGCTTCGAGCGCGAGATCGAGGAGGGCGTTTACGCCGACCACGTGCGCGAGAACATCGCTAGCGCCGAGGCCAGCGGCGTGCGCGGGACGCCGACGTTCTTCGTCGGCGGTCGGCGCCACGTGGGGGCGTGGGACGCCGACACGCTCGAGCGCGAGCTGCGCGCCAGTCAGCCCGCTCCAGCGGTCGACGTCGGCTGAGCGCAGCGGCGTCGGTCGCGGCCACTACGCTCTGCGGGTGTCCGTCGCCGCGCTCGACCTCGACCTAGAGGTCTTCCAGGGTCCATTCGACCTGCTGCTGACGCTCGTCCTGCGCGAGGAGGTCGACCTGCTCGAGGTCGAGTTGGCAGACGTCGTGCTCGCCTACATCGACCATCTCGAGGCGGTCGGTGAGCTGGATCTCGAGGCGGCGACCGAGTTCCTGGTCCTGATCGCCGCGCTGCTCGAGCTGAAGTCGCGGCTGATGCTGCCGCGCGAGGACGAGGAGGGGTTGGAGCTGGAGGCCGGCGAGGCGGCCGAGGAGCTGCTCGCCCGGATGCTCGAGTACCGCCGCTACAAGCAGGCGGCCGGCCACCTCGTCGAGCGGCTCGCTGCCGAGGAGGGTCACCGCTACCGCTCGGCGCCGCTGCCGCCGGAGTTGCGCCGCGTCTCCTACGACGGCGCCGAGGCCTCCTACGACCCGACCAAGCTCGCCAAGGCGATCGGCGGCCTGCTGCGCGTCCCGCCGAAGCTCGACCTCGGTCATGTCGCGCGGCCGCGCGTCTCGATCGAGCAGCGCCTGGCCCACATGCGCGGCCTGCTGTCACGAGTTGGCACCTTCACCTTCGACGACGCCGTCAAGGGCGCCGACCGCGTCACCGAGGCGGTCACGCTGTTCGCGCTGCTGGAGCTCTACAAGGCCGGCGAGGCCGACTGGGAGCAGTCCGAGTCGTTCGGCCCGATCACGATCAAGGCGGGACGCGCGTGAGCGACGAGAGCACCGGCATGCAGGACCTCGCGCGGATCGTCGAGGCGCTGCTCTTCCTGTCGCCCGACCCGGTCTCGCTCGACGATCTCGCCGAGGCCTGCGAGACGCCCGAGGACCAGGTCGTCGAGGCGCTCCACCGCCTGCGCGAGCACTACGCGGAGGGCTTCCGCGGCGTCGTCCTGCGCGAGGTCGCCGGCGGCTTCACGCTCGCCACCGACCCGGTCGCGGAGAAGGCCGCCCGTCGTCTGCTCGCCAAGCCGCGCACCCCGCCGCTGACCCAGGCCCAGGCCGAGTGCCTCGGCATCGTCGCCTACCTGCAGCCGGTGTCGCGACCGGAGATCGCCCGCATCCGTGGCGTCGCCTCCGAGTCCGCCGTCGGCACGCTGATCGAGCGCGGCCTGATCGAGGAGCACGGCCGCTCCCGCTTCGGCGCCGTCCTCTATCGCACCACCGACCTCTTCCAGAAGCTGTTCGGCCTCGAGGCGCTCGACGCCCTACCGGACATCGCCCAGTTCGACCCGTCGCCGGAGGACGAGCAGGAGCTACGCGATCGTCTCCTGAAGGCCGGCGAGCAGCGCCAGAGCACCGACTAGCGACCGCGAGGGATTTTCACCACGCGGCCGTCGGCGAGCGTCGCGGTGAGGTCGCCTGACATTGCCCTCAGCGTGCGCCGGGGACCGCGGTCCTGTCGATCGAGCCGAAAGAGGGCGACGAACGGGCGAATCGGCTTGGCGCCCGCGGTGCCCGGCTTCCAGGGCTCGCCCAGGGCCGCGTCCACCGGTCCGCCTGGAGCGTGGTAGCGGAGTGCCACGACATCGGCGCGGGCGAACCCCTCGACTCCCTGCAGGTGGATGCGGTCGCGGTCGACGCCCCCGCCCGTCGCGATCGCCGCCGGCGCGGCGTCGAGCCTGTCGTTGACGATCCGCGCCAGCGTGCATCCATAGCCGGTGTCATCGGCACGACGCTTTGGCGCGACAAGCACGAAGCAGAGGTGGTCGCTGCGGTTGAGGAAGGCCACGCCGATCCCGGTGCCCTGGGATCTATCCACCCCCCAAGGCACTTCCAGCGGCTTGCTCGCGGCGTCCCGACCCGGGCGGATGTCGAATGGCGGCGGGCCGACGATCTTGCCGTCGCGGTTCCTGCTCGGGGCGGGCGGGCGCCGCTCGGCCGCGTTCTCGATCACCCGGTCGATCACCGGCACGCCGACGCTTGAGCCGTGGAGCTTCGCCGCGGCGCCGGCCGTGCCGAGGACGCCGACGACGGCGACGGCAGCCAGGGTGGCGCCGCGCCGGCGGCGGCGCTTGGCGATCCGCCGCCCGCCGGCGGCGACGAGATCTGCGCGGATCGCCAGACGGGGGTCGGTCTCGGAGTGGGGAAGGCTCATGGGCGTGGCTCCTTGATCCGTGCCAGGCGCGTCAGCCCGCGGCTTACGCGCTGCCTGACGGTCGCTTGCGTTGTTCCCGCGTCGGCGGCGATCTCGGCGTAGTCGCGCTCCTCGATCACGCGCGCCTCGATCGCCTCGCGCTGGGCCGGCGGCAGGTCGGCCAGGCTGGCGGCGTAGCCGTCCGAGGCATCGGCCGACAGCTCGACCCGCTCGATCTCGGCATCCGAGAACTCGCGGTGGGGCATGCCCAGCCGCTGCCGCGCCGAGCGCTCGCGGCCGTGGCGGTGGTGGGCGTCGGCGCGCTTGTTGCGGGCGATTCCGATCAGCCAGCCCCGCGCCGGCGCCTCGCCGGGCCGGTAGCGGCGGCTCGCCACGAGCGCCGCGGCGAAGACCTCGGCCGTCAGGTCGAGCGCCGTCTCCATGTCGCCGGTCGACTGCGCGAGGAAGGCGATCATGAAGTCGACGTGGCGCGAGTAGAAGACCCCGAACGCCTCGGGATCGTCGCGTGTGGCCACGAGCAGCTCGTCGTCGGTCATCCGGAGGAGATCGCGCACTACACCCAACTCCCTCCAGAGCCCGGATCTGTGACAGCGATCGTCAGCCGCGCGCGGCGAGCTGCCCGCAGGCGGCGTCGATGTCGCGCCCGCGGGTCAGGCGCACGGTGGCGGGAACGCCATTGCGCTCGAGCGTCGAGCGGAAGACCTCGATCGCCTCGCGGCCCGAGCCCTCGAACGGCGAGTCGGTCGGGTTGTAGGGGATCAGGTTGACCTTGAAGGTGTTGCGCGGCGTGAGGATCGCGGCGAGCTGGACGGCCTGCTCGTAGCGGTCGTTGACCCCGGCAAGCATCAGGTACTCGACGAACACCTTGCGGTTGCGCCGCTCGCTCCAGGCGCGGCAGGCGTCGAGCACGTCGGCGAGCGGGTAGCGGTCGTTGACCGGCATCAGCTCGGAGCGCAGCGCGTCGTCGGGGGCGTGCAGCGACAGCGCGAGGCGGATCGTCGGACCCTCGCGCTCGGTCAGCCGCTCGATGCCGGGGATCCAGCCGACCGTCGAGATCGTCGTGCTGGAGGGGTGGACGCCGACATCGGGCAGCCGCTCGCAGGCGCCGAGCACGTTGTCGAGGTTGATCAGCGGCTCGCCCATCCCCATGAAGACGACGTGGTTGACCTCCTCCTTGCGCCGGAAGTGCAGCGCCTGGTCGAGGATCTCCGAGGTCGTCAGGTTGCGGCCGAACTTCATCGTCCCGGTCGCGCAGAAGGTGCAGGTCAGCGGGCAGCCGGACTGGCTCGACAGGCACATCGAACGCCGGCCGTCGCGATAACGCATCAGGACGGTCTCGATCGGGCGGCCGTCGGCGGTCTGGAACAGCGCCTTCTCGGTCCCGTCGCGCGAGTGGGCCTCGGTCTCCAGCGTCAGCGTCGACAGCGGCAGTTCGGCGGCCAGCGTCTCGCGCAGCGCGACCGGCAGGTTGGTCATCTCCTCGTAGGAGCCGACCCCGCGTGCCAGCCAGTCCCACACCTGTCCGGCGCGGAACGCGGGCTGGCCGTGCTCGGCGAGCAGGCTGTCGAGCCGTTCGAGGTCCACGCGCGAAGTGTCGCAGCCAGGCAAGGACAGGCCACAATCCAGCCATGGAGATCGTCATCGGAACGCATGCGCTTGGTCTCGGGGGCAGCGAGACCTATGCGATCACGCTCGCCGACCACCTCCAGCGGCTCGGCCACCGGGTGGTCATCTGCGCCGCTGGCATCGGACGCGGCGAGGAGCTTGCACGCGCGTGCGGCGTCGAGGTCGTGGCACTCGAGCGCTACCGGGGCGGAACCTGCGACCGGATCGTGGCCCAGGACGGCGCGACGGCGTTCGAGCTTGCCGCGCGGAATCCCGAAGCGCCGCTGGTGTTCGTCGCCCACAGCGAGGAGTTCGATCCGCAGCTGCCGCCACTGCTGGCGGAGCTGACGGCCACCGTCGTCGTGCTCAACGACCGAGTCGAGCGGCGGATTCGCGCGCTCGCGGGCGGTCTGAAGGTCGTGCGCCTGAGTCAGCCGATCGACGTTGCGCGCTTTCGTCCCCGGACCCGTCCGGGCGCGACGGCGCGCCGCGTCCTGTTGTTCGGCAACAACCTGCGCGACAGGCGGCTGGAGCTGGTCGAGCACGCCGTCGCCCAAGCGGGCCTGGAACTGGTTCGTGCCGGCACGCTTGGCGGCGAGACCGTCGCCGCCGAGGCGCTGTTCGACGAGGCCGACGTCGTGATGGGCTACGGCCGCTGCGTGCTGGAGGGGATGGCTTGCGGCCGCCCCGCCTACGTCTACGACCACCTCGGCGGCGACGGCTGGGTGACCGCCGACAGTTACCCGGCACTCGAGCGAGACGGGTTCGGCGGGCGCGCGCTGCCGGACGTCTTGGACCCCGACCGGATCGCCGACGACCTGCGTGGCTACCGGGCCGATATGGGGTTGGTCAACCGCGACCTGATCGTCCGGGGCCACCGCGCCGAGCACCATGCCCAGAAGATCGTCGAGCTGCTGGGTGACCTCGGAGCGCCCGCCGCCCGCCCGCCCGACGCGCTGTCGGAGCTGGCCCGCCTGGTCCGCGGCCAGTGGGCGGCCCGCGCCCGCGCCGACGAGCTGGAGGCGCAGATCGGCACGCTCGCCGCCAAGCTCGCCTACGAGCGCGACGCCTTCGACGATCTCCAACGCCGCCACGACGTGGCGCTTGGGAGCCTGCGCCACAGGATCGGCTCGAAGCTCGCCCGTCCGATCGACGTGGTTCGCGAGTGGAGGGGCAAGAGATCGTGAATGGGCGTTGGCCGTTTCGCCGCCGACGTCGCGGCCGGCGGGTACTGGCGCTGCTGCCCTTTCGCGACGAGATGCGCTTCCTGCCAGGCCTGTTCGAGAACCTCGCCGGCCAGGTGGACGGCATCGTCGCGCTCGACGACCAGTCCCGCGACGGCTCCCGGGAGTTCGTCGAGGCGCAGCCGCTGGTCGTCGAGTGCCTGACCGTCGAGCCCGGGGCGCAGGACGAGCTGGAGGACTGCGTCAACCACCGCAGGCTGACGGAGGCCGCGTGGGAGCACGGGGCGGACTGGCTGCTGGGCATCGACGCCGACGAGCGGCTGGAGGCGGGCTTCCGGGCGCGGGCGGAGGCCGAGATCGACAGTGCCGAGGCGGCCGGCGCCAGCGCGCTGTGGATCTGGCTGCGCGAGCTCTGGGACGCGCCGGACCAGATGCGTGTGGACGGCGTCTGGGGCGGCAAGCGCAAGCCGTGCCTGTTCCGCTCCGATCGCGGACACCGCTTCGACGACCGCCGCCTGCACTCGGTCTGGGCGTCGTGGCCGCCGGAGGTCGAGTACCCGCAGGCTGACCTACGGATTTACCACCTGCGCATGATCGAGGCCGCCGATCGCGCCGCCCGTGCCGAGCGCTACCGCAGGCTCGATCCGAATCGGGACTGGCAGGAGATCGGCTACGACTACCTGATCGACGATCGGGGCATCGAGCTGCTGTCGCTTGAGCCGGATCGCGGCTACGTTCCGCTGCCGCTCTGACGGCCACCCTGCGAGGCTGTGCGAATGCGGCTCGCCAAGTACCTCGCCCACGCGGGCGTCGCCTCACGGCGCGCGTCCGAGGCGATCATCGCCGACGGTCGCGTCACGATCGCCGGCAAGCGGGTCACCGACCCGGCCCGAGACGTCGACGATGACAGCGGCGTCGCGGTCGACGGCCGCCCGGTCGGCCCGGAGCAGCGGGAGACCTACGCGGTCAACAAGCCGACCGGCGTCGTGTCGACGGCGCGCGACACCCATGGGCGCCCGACGGTCGTCGACCTCATCGACTCGGACCGCCGCCTCTACCCGGTCGGCCGCCTCGACGCCGATACCTCTGGCCTGATCCTGCTCTCCAACGACGGTGAGCTGGCGGAGCGCCTGACCCACCCGCGCTACGAGGTCGAGAAGGTCTACCGCATCGAGATCGACCCGCCGCGCCCCTCCGAGCGTGCGCTGCGGTCCCTGCGCAACGGCGTCGACCTCGACGACGGCCGTACCGCTCCCGCGCGCGCCCACCTCGTCGAGCCGGGCGTGATCGAGATCGCGATCCACGAGGGCCGCAACCGCCAGGTCCGCCGCATGGTCGAGGCCGTCGGCCACCGCGTCACCGCCCTCCAGCGCATCGCCTTCGGCCCGCTCCGCTTGGGCCGCCTCGCCCCGGGCAGCGCCCGCCGCCTCACCCCAGCCGAGATCGAGCGGCTGCGCAAGGCGACTGGCAAGTGACCTCCCTCTGGAAGAATCCCCAGCCGTGAGATTGAGAGCGCTCAGAGGCGCCACCACTGTCGATGAGAACGACGCCGAGGCGATTCTCGCCGCGACCGACGAGCTGCTGCGCACGCTGATCGACCGCAACTCGCTCGACAGCGAGGAGATGGTCAGCTGCATCTTCACCTGCACCAACGACCTCGACGCCGAGTTCCCGGCCGTCGCCGCGCGCCGGCTCGGCCTGTCGGGCGTGCCGCTGCTCTGCGCCCGTGAGATCGACGTGCCCGGCTCGCTGCCGCGCGTGATCCGCGTGCTGCTGCACACCTACGCCGATCCGGACACCGAGGCCCGCCACGTCTACCTGCGTGAGGCGGTCAAGCTGCGCGCCGACCTCGAGGGGGCGCAGTGAGCGGCATCGAGTTCAACGACCGCCTCGAGCGGATCCCCGTCTATCCGGCGGCGAAGACTTGGGAGCACGAGGGCGAGCTCGTCGAGCTGGCCTCGAACGAGGCGCCTTGGGGCCCACTGCCTGCGGTCGTCGGCGCGCTCAACGGCCAGATCGAGCGGCTCAACCGCTATCCGGACCCGGGGAAGACGCTGCTGCGTCAGCGGATCGCCGACCGTTGCGAGCTCCCGGCCGCCCGCGTCGCGGTCGGCAACGGCTCCTGCGAGCTGCTGATGACGGCCGCCGAGGTGCTGCTCGAGCCCGGCGCCGAGCTGATCTACGCCTGGCCGTCGTTCTCGATCTACCCGCACATCGCCGCGCAGTCCGGCGCCCGCGCGATCGAGGTGCCGCTCGACGGCGAGCAGCGCCACGACCTCGACGCGATGGCGGCCGAG
>CAZVRI010000008.1:24742-33861 GCA_964629855.1 uncultured Thermoleophilaceae bacterium | reverse complement strand
GCGGCGACGCGGCTGGTGCTGATCTGCAACCCGAACAATCCGACCGGTACCGCGCTGCCGACGGACGCGATCGACGCCTTCGTGGCTGGCCTGCCGCGTCACGTCGCGGTGATCCTCGACGAGGCCTACGTCGAGTTCAACGCGCTCCAGGACCCGGCCGACTCGCTCGACCTCGTCGAGCGCCATCCGAATCTGATCGTCCTGCGCACCTTCTCGAAGGTCTACGGCCTCTGCGGCCTGCGCGCCGGCTACGCGCTCGGCCCGGAGGAGTTCCGGCTGGCCGTCGACCGCGTCCGCCAGCCGTTCTCGGTCAACGCGCTCGCTCAGGCGGCCGCCGCCGAGGCGATCCGCCACCAGGACGAGGTCACTCGCCGCGTCGAGGCGACGATCGTCGAGCGCGCCTGGCTCGAGGTCGAGCTCGAGGACCGTGGCCTGACGACGACCGACAGCCAGGCGAACTTCGTCTGGGTCAACCTTGGCGAGCGTGAGGAGGCGCCGATCGTCGACGGTCTGGCCCAGCGTGGGGTGATCATCCGCGCGGGCGCCGCGCTCGGCAGCGAGGGCCACCTGCGCGTCACGCTCGGCACGCGCCAGCAGAACGAGCGCTTTGTCGCGGCTCTCGACGAACTGCTCTAGCTCTGCTACAAGTAGGTCAATGGCTCGCACCGCCACGCCGATCAGCACAGACGCCCTCCCGGGCGTCCCTCGGCGTGCCTGCGTGTCCTATTGGCGATTTAGCTAGGCGTCCGGCAGCGGCAGTTTCTGCCGTCGGCCGAACGGTCCCGCTCGGACGCCGATAGCCCCCGCCCGCGTACCCGCCGTCCCCTCGGGGATGGCCCAGAACTTCGAAGGAGCCAGAGAAGCGACATGATGATCGGAATGACAGAGGGGGTGACAACGGGCCGCGACCACGTGCGCGACCAGCGAATCGAGCGCGCGGTGCCGCTCGTGACGCCCGAGCGGCTGCTCGGCGAAATGCCGCTCGGCCCGGAGCGCGCGCAGGCCGTCGTACACGGACGCGAGCAGGTCTCGGCGGTCCTCGACGGCGAGGACGACCGGCTGCTGGTGATCGTCGGCCCTTGCAGCGTCCACGACGTTGATGCCGCGCTGGAGTACGGGCGCCGGCTTGCCGAGGTCGCTGAGCGGCTCAGCGACGACCTGCTGATCGCGATGCGCGTCTACTTCGAGAAGCCGCGCACCACGACCGGCTGGAAGGGGCTGATCAACGATCCGCATCTCGACGGCACGCTCGACGTCAACGCCGGCCTGCACAAGGCCCGCGCGCTGCTGCTCGAGGTGCTGTCGCTCGGCCTGCCGGTGGGCGTCGAGTTCCTCGATCCGATCACGCCGCAGTACATCTCCGACACCGTCGCCTGGGGCGCGATCGGCGCGCGGACGACCGAGAGTCAGGTCCACCGCCAGCTCGGCTCGGGCCTGTCGATGCCGATCGGCTTCAAGAACCGCACCGACGGCGACGTCCAGGTCGCGGTCGATGCCGTTCGCGCGGCAGCGACCCCGCACGCTTTCGCCGGGATAGACGACAGCGGCACCCCCGCGATCCTGCACACGACCGGCAACCCGGACGGCCACGTGATTCTGCGCGGTGGCCGGGGGGCTCCGAACTACGGTGCCGCGGAGGTCGAGCAGGCGCTCGCCAAGCTACGCGCGGCCGGACTGCCGGAGCGCGTTGTGATCGACGCGTCGCACGACAACAGCGGCAAGGACCCGGACCGCCAGCCGGTCGCCGCCGAGGACGTCGGAGCGCAGATCGCGGCCGGTAACCGGGCGATCGTCGGGGTGATGCTCGAGTCGTTCCTCGTCGGTGGCAACCAGAGCCTCGGTGGCGAGCTGACCTACGGCCAGTCGATCACTGACGCCTGCATGGACTGGGACCAGACTGTGACGGTGCTCGACGGGCTGACCGCGGCGGTACGGGCGCGGCGCGACGGATGAAGGTCGCCGTCCTCGGCGTCGGGCTGATCGGTGGCTCGATCGGGCTCGCGGCCAAGGAGTGCATCGCAGACGTCGAGGTAGTCGGGTTCGGGCGCAGCCCGGAGCGGCTGGAGCGCGCCCGTGAGCTCGGAGCGATCGATAGCGCCGCCGGCTCGCTCGAGGAGGCGCTCGACGGAGCGTCGGCCTGCTTCTGCTGCGCGCCGGTCGGCGCGCTGGACGCGCAGATCGCGGCCGCGCTTGCGGCCGCCGGTGACGACTGCGTGATCACCGATGTCGGCTCCACGAAGGGCGGCGTCGTTGCGGCCGCGGTCGACCGGCGCTTCGTCGGCGGCCATCCGATCGCCGGCGCGGAGACCGCCGGGGTCGAGCACGCGCGCGCCGACCTCTTCCAGGGGGCGACCTGGTACTTGACGCCGACCAGGGACAGCTCAGGCGTGCTGTTCGAGCGGCTGCACCGGATCGTGGCCGCGCTCGGCGCCCGCCCGGTGACGATCGACGCCGAGTCCCACGACCGCCTGCTGGCGACCGTCAGCCACTTGCCGCACGTGCTCGCCAACGCGCTCGTCACCCAGACAGCGGGCGCGCTCGGCGAGGAGGACGCGGCGCTGCCGCGCGTCGGCCCGAGCTTCCGCGACGCGACGCGCGTCGCCGGCGCGAACTCGGCGATCTGGACCGACATCTACCTCGCCAACCGCGAAGCGATCGCCGCCGAGGTGGACACGGTCGTGGAGCGGCTGCAAGACGCGGCGAAGCTGTTGCGGGCTGGCGACGCCGACGCGATCACGGCCTGGAACGAGCAGGCGGCCGACGCACGTCGCCGGCTGCTCGAGGCCGACCTCGCCGGTGGCGTCGTTCACGAGTTGCGAACGACCGTCCCGAACCGTCCAGGTATCGTCGCCGAGGTGGCGTTGGCGCTCGGCAAGGCAGGTGTGAACATTGTGGACATGGCGCTCGCGCCGGCTCCCGACATGCGCTCGGGCGCGATCACGCTCTGGATCGCCGGCGACTCCGAAGCCGACCGCGCCCGCCAGTTGATCGACGACCTCGGCTTCCCCGTCGCCGAGGCGTGAGCAACGCGCGCTTCGAGCCGGCGGGACCGCTGCGGGGGGACTACGAGCCGCCCGCCGACAAGTCGATCTCGCACCGCGCCGCGCTGTTCGGCGCGATGAGCGACGAGCCGGTCCAGATCACCAACTACCTCGACGCGGCCGACACCCGCTCGACGCTCGACGCGGTGCTGCGGCTCGGCGCTGGCGTCGAGGACGAAGGTGACGGCCGCGTGCTGATCCGCGGCGTCGGACTGCACGCGCCGCTCGAGACGACCGGCGGCCGGCTCGACGTCGGCAACTCCGGCACGCTGCTGCGGCTGCTGCCCGGCTGGCTGGCGGGGCAGCCGGGGGGAGAGTGGGTGCTCGACGGCGACGCGTCGATCCGCCAGCGCCCGGTCGACCGGATCGTCAAGCCGCTGCGGCAGATGGGGGCGCGGATCGACGCCCGCGACGACCGCTTGCCGCCGCTGACCGTCCACGGCGGTGAGCTGCACGGCACGACCTACGAGTTGCCGATGGCCAGCGCCCAGGTCAAGTCCTGCGTCCTGATCGCCGGCATGCTCGCCGACGGCAGCACGACGATCGTCGAAGGTCGCGTCAGCCGCGACCACACAGAGCGGATCCTTGCCCGGTCGCGCGTGCCGTTCGAGCGCGACGACCTGACGATTACCGTCTCGCAGGTCGACGAGCTAGAGCTCGACGCGATCGCCGTTCCGGGCGACCCGTCATCGGCGGCCTTCATGGTCGCGGCCGCCTGCCTAGTGCGCGATTCGCGCGTCGTGATCCAGAACGTCGGCCTCAACTGGACCCGCTGCGGCTTCTTCCGGATCGCGCAGCGGATGGGGGCTGTGATCGTCGGTGACCTCGAAGAGCCGGGCGAGTTCAACGACGTCGAGCCCGTCGGCGAGCTCGATGTCGCCCACGGGCCGCTGATCGGCACCGAGGTCGCGCCCGACGAGGTCCCCGCCGCGATCGACGAGCTGACCCTCGTCGCCCTGCTCGGCGCCTTCGCCGAGGGCGACACGGTCGTCCGCGGCGCCGGCGAGCTGCGCCACAAGGAGTCCGACCGCATCGCCGCTGTCGTCGACGGCCTCACCGCCCTCGGCGCCGACATCGAGGCGACCGAGGACGGCTTCGTCGTCCACGGTGACGGAACCCCACTGCGCGGCGGCACCATCGACGCCCGCGGCGACCACCGCATCGCCATGCTCGGCGCCATCGCCGGCCTCGCCTCCCAGGAGGGCGTCGAGGTCCTCGGCATGGACTGCGCCGCCATCTCCTACCCGGGCTTCGAGCCCGACCTCCGCGCGCTGCTCGCCTGAGCCGCGAGTAGCCTGCCCGCCATGGTCGTCGCGATCGATGGGCCCGCCGGGGCCGGCAAGAGCACGGTGGCGCGGGCGGTTGCCGCGACGCTCGGGTTCACCTACCTCGACTCCGGCGCGATGTACCGCGCCGTCGGGCTTCTGACGCTGGAGGAGGGGGGAGCGGCTTCCGAGCAGGCGGAGAGGCTCGAGATCTCGATCGGCGAGCGGGTGATGGCCAACGGACGCGATGTCACGGAGACGATCCGCGAGCCACGCGTGTCCGAGGCGGCGTCGAAGGTCGCGACCAATCAGGCGGTGCGCGCTGCGCTGGTAGAGAAGCAGCGCGCGCTGGTCGCGAACGGCGACTGGGTCGTTGAGGGCCGTGACATCGGCACCGTCGTCGCGCCCGACGCCGCGGTCAAGGTCTTCCTC
This sequence comes from uncultured Thermoleophilaceae bacterium, assembly GCA_964629855.1. Lineage (GTDB taxonomy): Bacteria > Actinomycetota > Thermoleophilia > Solirubrobacterales > Thermoleophilaceae > JAAYBF01. The sequence goes on along the minus strand of CAZVRI010000008.1, from coordinate 29,123 downwards.
GTCGCGGACCCTGAGGAGCGCGCCCGCCGCCGCGCCGCCGAGCTTGGGATCGAGGTCGAAGCCGTCCTGCGCGACCAGGCGCTCCGCGACGCTCAGGACTCCTCCCGCGAGCACTCACCGCTCAAGCCGGCCGAGGGCTCCGTCGAGCTTGACACCACCGGCCTCACCGTCGACGAGGTCGTCGCCCGCATCGGCGAGCTGGTCGCCGCGGCCCGCCGTCAGTAGCCTCATCCGGCCATGTCCCTCCCGAAGGTCGCGATCGTCGGCTATCCGAACGTCGGCAAGTCGACGCTGGTCAATCGCCTGTCTGAGACGCGGGAGGCTGTCGTGCACCCCGAGGCGGGGGTGACGCGGGACCGCAAGGAGGTCGAGGCGGACTGGAACGGGCGGCGGTTCATGTTGATCGACACCGGCGGTGTCGACATGGATGAGACCGACGACCTGGCCCGCTCCGTCCAGGGCCAGGCCCGCAGCGCGCTCGGCGAGGCTGATGTGGTGGTGTTCGTCGTCGACGCCGCCGCCGGGATGCGGCCGGGAGACACCGAGCTGGCGCGCGAGCTGCGCGGCTCCGAAACACCAATCGTCGTAGCCGCAAACAAGGTCGACGACGCCAAGCGCCAGGGCGACGCGGCCGAGTTCTTCGGGCTCGGACTGGGGGAGCCGGTCGCGGTCTCGGCGGCCCACGGGCTCGGCACCGGCGACCTGCTCGACCGGATCGCCAAGACGCTCGAGTCCGTCCCGGAGCGCGAGGAGGAGACCGCGACGCGGCTCGCGGTAATCGGCCGTCCGAACGTCGGCAAGTCTTCGCTGGTCAACAAGCTGCTCGGCGAGGAGCGGGTGATCGTCGCCGACATGGCCGGCACGACACGCGACTCGATCGATACGCGGATCGAGGTCGAGGGGCGGCCGGTGATCCTCGTCGACACCGCCGGCCTGCGCCGCCGGACGAAGGTCGCGGGGACGGTCGACTACTACGCCCAGCTGCGTTCCGAGCAGGCGGCGGAGCGTGCCGACGTCGCGATCGTGCTCTGCGACGCCTCGGAGGGCGGGGTGACGACCGAGGACTTCCGGATCGCCGAGCTGGCGATGAAGTCCAACTGCGCCACCGTCGTCGCGCTGAACAAGTGGGACCTCACCGAGACCGATCTCGAGCACACACGCGCCCGCGTCAACAAGAAGCTGCGTCAGCGGCCGAAGCTGATGGCCGTCTCGGCGAAGACCGGCCGCGGCCTGACGCGCCTGGTCGCCGAGGCGATCGACCTCGCCGATCGCAGCGCCCAGCGGATCCAGACCTCGCAGCTCAACCGCTTCCTCGCCGACCTCCAGGACATCCGCCAACCGCCGGCCAAGTCCGGCAAGCGGCTGCGGCTCTACTACCTCGCCCAGTTCGAGACGTCGCCGCCGCGCTTCGCGCTCCAGGTCAACGATCGCTCACTAGTCACGCGCGACTACGCCTACTTCCTGGAGAACCAACTGCGCGACCGATTCGGTCTCGAAGGCGTCCCGCTGGTGATCGACATCAAGACCACGGCCGGTCGCCGCAGCTACACGTAGCGGCTTCTGTACCCTTTCTCCACCTTTTCAGAGCCTTTTGAGCGTCCCCGGACACCGGAGTGAGCCCCTCCCCATGAGCATCGCCGATTTCGCCGATAACGAGTTCCTCTTCACCTCGGAGTCCGTCACCGAGGGCCACCCCGACAAGATCGCCGACCAGATCTCGGACTCCGTGCTCGACGCGGTGCTCGCCGCGGATCCCGCCGGTCGTGTCGCCTGCGAGACGCTCGTCAACACCGGCTTGATCGTGATCTCGGGCGAGATCTCGACGACCGCCGACCTCGACTTCCAGGCGATCGCCCGCAAGGCGGTCGACGAGATCGGCTACAACGACGCCGCCTACGGCTTCGACTGCAACACCTGCGCCGTGATGGTGACGGTCGACAAGCAGTCGCCCGACATCGCCCAGGGCGTCGACCAGGCCTACGAGAAGCGCGCCGACGGCTCAGGCGACGACTTCGACATCGCCGGCGCCGGCGACCAGGGGATGATGTTCGGCTACGCCTCGAACGAGACCCCGGAGCTGATGCCGGCCCCGGTCGCGCTTGCGCACCGGCTCGCCGAGCGGCTGTCAGAGGTCCGTCACGACGGCACGCTGCCCTACCTGCGCCCCGACGGCAAGACCCAGGTCTCGGTCCGCTACCGCGACGGCCGTCCGGTCGCGATCGAGAAGGTCCTGATCTCGACCCAGCACGCAGAGGACGTCGACCAGCCGCGGATCAAGTCCGACCTCTGGGAGCAGGTCGTGATCCCCGTGCTCGACAAGGAGGGCGTGCCCTACGACGCGGCGACGCTCAACTCGGGCCACAACTTCCTCGTCAACCCGACCGGCAAGTTCGTCATCGGCGGACCGATGGGCGACTGCGGGCTGACCGGCCGCAAGATCATCGTCGACACCTACGGCGGCGCCGCCCGTCACGGCGGCGGCGCGTTCTCCGGCAAGGACCCGTCGAAGGTCGATCGCTCGGCCGCCTACGCCGCCCGCTGGGTCGCCAAGAACGTCGTCGCGGCCGGCCTCGCCGACCGCTGCGAGGTCCAGGTCGCCTACGCGATCGGCGTCGCCAAGCCCGTCTCCGTGATGGTCGAGACCTTCGGCACCGAGAAGATCTCGCGCGCAAAGATCGCCGAGCTGGTCGACGAGCACTTCGACCTGCGCCCGGCCGCCTTCCGCCGCGAGCTCGACCTGCACCGGCCGATCTTCCGCAAGACGGCCGCCTACGGCCACTTCGGCCGTGAGCTCGACGAGTTCACCTGGGAGAAGACCGACAAGGCCGACGCCCTGCGCCAGGCCGCCGGTCTCGCCGAGGCAGCCGCGCCTGTCGCCTAGCGATTCCAACGGGCTCCGCCAGGTCTACGAGGAGCAGTACTCCGCGGAGGGCGACGACGCCCTCCGCTACGGGGCCTGGCGCGAGCTCTGCGCGGCTGGCAAGGCCGACCATGTGGTCGAGCTGATCGACGCCCTGCCGCGACCGCCGCAGACGATCGTCGAGGTCGGCTGCGGCGACGGTGTCCTGCTGACCCAGCTCGCGCGGCGCGGGGTGGGGGAGCGTCGCGACGGTTTCGACATCTCCGAGCGGGCCGCCTCCTTCGCGGCGACCCGTCCCGAGGTCGACAGCGCGCAGCGCTTCGACGGCCACACCCTCCCGGTTCCCGACGCCGGCTACGACCTCGGCATCCTGTCGCACGTCCTCGAGCACGTCCCGGACCCACTGCCGCTGCTGAGTGAGACCGCCCGCGCCTGCCGCGTCGTGATCGTCGAGGTCCCGCTCGAGGACAACCTCTCCGCGTCGCGCGCCTCCGCCCAGGCGGGCCGCGACGCGATCGGCCACCTCCACCGCTTCTCACGCGCGGACATCGGTCAGCTAGCCGCGAGCGCCCACCTGCGCGTCGCCGCCGACCTCGCCGACCCGCTCCCACTCGCCGTCCACTCCTTCTTTGCCACGACGCCCACAGCGCGCGCCAAGGCCGCCCTCAAGGCGTCAGCCCGCCGCTCCCTGTTCACCGTCGCCCCACCGCTGGCCGAGCGCGCCTTCACGCTCCACTACGCCGCTCTTTGCGTAGCTCGCTGAGCTCGCCACCGTCGCCGCCCGCCACGCCCCATACATTGGCCGGGTGATCGCGAAGGTCGAGCCGCTGACCACCGCCCGCGCGCTGCGCGGTCCGTTCGACTACCTGATGGGCGATGGCCTGATCGCCGAGGGAGTAGGGGTCGGGAGTGTGCTGGTCGTCCCGTTCGGGCCTCGACGGCTGCTCGGCGTCGTTGTCGAGGTCGCCGAGACCAGCGAGCTGGACCCAAAGCGGCTCGCCGAGCCGATCGAGGCACTCGAAGCCGACGTGCCCGCCGATCTCGTACGGCTCGGCCTCTGGGTCGCCCGCGAGTACGTCTCGACACCCGCCCGCGGTCTCGCGCTGGTCCTACCGCCAGGAACCGGCACCGGCGGCGGACGCCGCACCAAGGCGCGCGAGTCGCTCGCCGCCACCCTGACCGCCGCCGGCCGCGCGGCACTCGACGACGGCACCCGCCTCGGCAGCCGCCAGCGAACCGGCCTGGAGGCCCTCGCCGACGGACCCCTGCGCGTAAGCGACCTCGCCCGCGTCAGCGGCTGCGACCACGCCAGCGTCCGCCGCCTCGAGGCCCGCGGCCTGCTCGTCGTCGAGCGAACCATCGAGGCCCCCCGCCGCCCAGCCCTACGCACCGTCGGCGCCCGCAACACCATTGGCACCCTCACCACCGACCAGAGCGCCGCCCTCGCCCAAATCATCGCCAGTCTGCCGCCCGGCCCAATCAGCGGCGGGGGCGAGGTGCCCGAGCAGCGGTTCCCAAGCG
>CAZVRI010000008.1:0-24732 GCA_964629855.1 uncultured Thermoleophilaceae bacterium | reverse complement strand
GGATCGGGCACCTCGCCCCCGCCGCGTACCACCGCCCCCGCCACGCCCCCGCAGCCGCCCGAGCCCATGCTCCTCCACGGCGTCACCGGCAGCGGCAAGACCGAGGTCTACCTTCGCGCCGTCGAGGAGGTCCTCGCCCGCGGCCAGACCGCGATCGTCCTCGTCCCCGAGATCGGCCTCACCCCGCAGACGGCCGGCCGCTTCGTCGAGCGCTTCGGCGACACCGTCGCGGTACTGCACTCCCAGCTCACCACCCGCGAGCGCTACGACGAGTGGACGCGCCTGCGCGGTGGCGCGGCACGCGTCGCCGTCGGGCCCCGCTCGGCGGTCTTCGCGCCGCTGGAGGACGTCGGCCTGATCGTCGTTGACGAGGAGCACGACGGCTCCTACAAGCAGGAGGGTGACCCGCGCTACGACGCTCGCACGGTCGCCGAGCGCCGTGCGCGCGAGTGTGGCGCCCTGCTGCTGGCCGGCAGCGCCACGCCACGGCCGGAGAGCGTGCTGCGCTACGACCGGGTGCGACTGCCACGGCGCGTCGACGGGCGCCCGCTGCCGCCGGTCGAGCTGGTCGGGATGGCCGGCGTCAAGGGCCCGCTGCACCAGCGGACGCGCGACGCGCTCGAGGAGGTCCGGCGCGCTGGTGAGAAGGCGATCGTGCTGCTGAACCGGCGCGGCTGGTCGAACTTCCTCACCTGTGGCGACTGCGGCCGTGTCTGGGAGTGTCCGAACTGCGACGTGACGCTGGTGCTCCACAAGGCGGCCGGCAGGGTCTCCTGCCACCACTGCGGCCACCGCGAGCGCGTGCCCGACAGCTGCCCCGACTGCGGCTCGGTGTCGCTGGCACGCCACGGCGTCGGCACCGAGCAGCTCGGCGTCGAGCTGGAGCGGCTGATGGATCCGCTGCCGGTCTTCCGGCTTGATGCTGACACCGCGACGCGTGGGGGTGCCGCCGAGGCGCTCGAGCGGTTCGAGGCCGCGGAGGGGGGAGTGCTGGTCGGGACCCAGATGGTCGCGAAGGGCCACGACTTCCCGGACGTGACGCTCGGCGTGGTGCTCGATGCCGACGCGACGCTGCGCTTTCCCGACTTCCGCTCCGAGGAGCGCACCTTCGCGCTCGTCGCCCAGCTCGCGGGCCGCAGTGGCCGCGGCGGCAGCGAGGGGAGGGTGGTCGTCCAGGCACTCGACCCTGCCGCACCGGCGCTGCGTTTCGCCGCCGGCCACGACTCCGACGGCTTCCTCGATGTCGAGCTGACGCGGCGCGAGGCGCTCTCCTACCCGCCGTACGGGTCGCTGATTCGGATCGTCTGCTCGTCCGAGCAGCCGGCGCCCGCCAAGGCGGCGGCCGACGCGGTGCTGGCGCTCGTCCGCGCGGCCCAGATCCCCGCCCTGGGCCCGGCGCCGCTGTTCAGGCTCAAGGGCCGCGAGCGCTTCCAGATCGTCGTCAAGGCGACCGACCGTGCCGCCGCGATCGCCGCCGTGCGGACGGCCGTGGAGAAGACGGCGGCCGACCGCTCGCTCGGCCCGGTCAAGTACGCCGTCGACGTCGACCCTCAGTAGGAGGCCGGGGACTCGCGTTACGATGGGGGAGGTGGCCGACGAGCACGACAGCCAGGACGAGTTGGAGGAGCAGGAGACCCAGCTCGACCCCGAGACGCTTGCCCGTCGCGCGGCGGCGATGTCGTTCATCCGCCAGTTCGGCGATCCGGTGCTGAAGAGCCGCGCGATCGAGGTCGACCAGTTCGACGATGCGCTGCGCCGACAGGTGTCGCGGATGGGGGGGCTGATGGACGACGCGCTCGGCGTCGGGCTCGCCGCGCCCCAGCTCGGCATCTCGCAGCGGCTGCTGGTCTACCGCGTCGGTCCCGACGCGCCGCTGATCGCGCTCGTCAATCCGGAGATCGAGTGGAGCAGCGACGACGAGGAGGAGGGCGAGGAGGGCTGCCTGTCGATCGTCGGCGTCAACGTCGACGTCGAGCGGCCGGTCCACGTCCGCGTCCGTGCCTTCGACGAGCTCGGCGAGCCGCGGGTCGTAGAGGCCTCCGGTCTCGAGGCGCGTGTGATCCAGCATGAGATCGACCATCTCGACGGCGTGCTGATCCTCGAGCGCACGAGCCGCGACCAGCGGCGCAGGGCGATGCGCGAGCTGCGTGCCCGCGAGCGCGAGCAGCGCGAGCGCGCCGCCGAGCAGGCCGCCTGAGCGCTGACGTGCGCACGGTCTACGTCGGCACCTCGGAGTTCGCCGCTGTCGTGCTCGAGCGGCTGGCGGCGTCCCCACACCGGCCACAGCTGGTCGTCAGCCGCCCCGACCGCCGCCAGGGCCGCGGCCGCAAGGTCTCGCCGCCGCCGGTCGTCGAGCGGGCGCGCGAGCTCGGCATCGACACCTTCCAGCCGGAGAAGGTCAACGACGCCGATTCGCTGGCGCGGATCGCCGCCGCCGAGCCGGAGGCGGTCTGCATCTGCGCCTACGGGGCGATCATCGGCGACGATCTGCTCGCCGCCCACACCTGGCTGAACGTCCATCCGTCGCTGCTGCCGCGCTGGCGCGGCGCCGCGCCGATCGAGCGCGCGATCGAGGCCGGCGACGCCGAGACGGGGGTGGCGATCATGGAGCCGGTCGCCGAGCTCGACGCCGGACCCGTCTACCTCGTCCGCGGCGAGCCGATCCAGGCCGACGACGACTACGGCAGCCTCGCCGAGCGGCTTGCCGCGCTAGGCGGCGATCTGCTCGTCGATGCGCTCGACACGCTGCCCGCGCCGCAACCCCAGGGCGAGGACGGCGTGGTCTACGCGGAGAAGATCGAGCGCGAGGAGCGGCTACTGGACCCCCAGTTCGACGCCGCGGCGCTCGAGCGTCGCGTGCGAGCCCTGACCCCGCATGTCGGAACCTACGTCGAGCCTGACGGCTTCGACCGTCTGGGCGTCCGGCGCGTCGCGCTCGCCGCCCCCGGTGAGGCCCCCGCGGCCGGAGAGCTCGCGGCGCGTGATGGCCGGCTGCTCTACGGCACGCGCGACGGCGCGCTGGAGCTGATCGAGGTCCAGCCCGCCGGCGGCCGGCCGATGGACGCTGGGGCCTGGCTGCGCGGGCACGGGGCCGCGCTCGGAGCGGGCTGAGACCCACCGGTTAGCCGCACCCGCCAGAATCCTGTGATGGCCGAAGAGGAACGGATCGACCTTGGCCCGCCGTGCCCTTCGTGCGGCGAGCCATGGCTGCGTCCCACGAACCTCCCCGGCCGCTACCGCTGCGTCTACTGCCTGACCCGCTTCGAGCTCCGCTCGCAGTGCCCGGACTGCGGCTCGCATTCGACGATCGCCCGCATGTCCGACCTGGCGAACGTCCGCTGCCGCAATTGCGGCGGCTCGATGCTGACGCCTGTCTAGAGGGCCTCCAAGGCCTCGCGGATCTCGCCAACCGTCTGGAAGTCGAGGCCGAGCGTGTGGTCGTGGCGGTGGCGCACGACGCCCTGCTCATCGACGATCACCACCGACCGTCTGGTCCCACGCAGCTTCGACCAGCAGTCGTAGGCCTTCGACACGGCGTGGTCCGGGTCGGCGAGCAGCGGCACCGTCAGCCCGTGCTTGTCGGCGAACTCCTGCTTCGACTCGACGCCCTTGCCCGAGATGCCGACGGCGGTCGCCCCGAGCGCGCCGAACGCCTCCGCGTTGTCGCGGTAGGAGCAGAACTGCTTCGTGCAGACGGGTGTGTCGTCACCCGGGTAGAACAGCAGCACGACCTTCTCGCCGCGGTGCTCCGACAGCGTGAACGGTCCGGCCGTTCCCTCCAACGTGAAATCCGGCGCCTGCTCGCCAACGGCGGGGTTCCTGCTCATCTACTCGGTCCCTCCTGGTAGGGGTTGGCCACGAACGCTATTCCGTCGCACTGTCGTAACGCCACTGTCACGGTGGCGTGCCCGCTCGTCAAAGGCGCTCGCCTACGGTCGGCGCATGACTTCCGCACCGATCGAATCGCCTCGGCACAAGCCCCGTCCTCCGATTTGGCCGATCCCCTCCCGGGACCGTCCGAGGCAAAGTGCTACGATGTGCCACATGGACGTCTCCGTACGCGAACTGCGCAACCACACCGCCCGGGTGATCGCCGCCGTAGAGGCCGGAGAGCCCGTGACGCTGACCTTCCACGGACGACCGATGGCCGACATCGTTCCCCGCGTCCAGCGCGCGGAGCGGCGCCCGACGGGTGTCGTTACGAGCGAGCTGGACGAGATCCGGGACCTCGCGCTCGAGCTCGGTGCAGTCTCCAACGCGGACGACTTCGACACCGGCCTGACGACCGACGACCTGTTGGGGGAGCACTGAGATGGGCGGCTACCTGATGGACACGAGCGTGTTCGTCGCGGCAGAGCAGGGGCGGCCGCTCACCGAACCACCGGAGGGGGATGCCCGGATATCGGTCGCGACGTTGACCGAGCTGCTGGTCGGGGTCGGCCGCGCGACGGACGAGCCGCTGCGGACGCTGCGTGCGGCAACCGTTGCGCGGGCCGGCAAGTTCATTGCGCTTCCCTACGACGAGGTCGTCGCTCGGCGGCTCGCGACGTTGCTTGTCGCCGCTCGTGACCAGCGGCGTCGCGCGGGGGCGATGGACGCGATTCTCGCCGCGACGGCCCTCGCTCACGACCTGACCGTCTGGACGCAGGACGACGATTTCGAAGTCCTCGCGGAGCTCGAACCTGAGCTCCGTGTCCACGCCGGACGTCGCTGACGGACTCCGCCGCTAGTGGGAGCGGAGGTAGAGCGCGTAGAGGAGTGAGCAGAGCACCAACGCGCCGCCCGCGTAGCCGATCTCGACCTGGACGACGCGGTCGTCGAAGCCGGGGATCAGCAGGAAGCCGACGTAGGCCGCGGCCGACACGAGCCAGCAGGCGCACGCGGCGCGCGCGTGGGCACGGGCCAGCAGCGCCTGGTTGAGCGTTGCCGCTGCCAGGTAGAGGCCCATTCCGAGCGAGATCAGCACCAGTCCGAGCCGGTGATAGGCGAGGTCGCCGCCGAACACGAGGTCCATCAGCCACGGGCCGATCGCCAGCATCACCAGCGCGACGCAGCCCGCGAAGGCAGCGATCGCCATCAGCGTGACGTTGACGCTGCGCCGGAACGGATCGCTCTCGCCGCCGGCGCGCAGGCGCGTCAGGTGGGGGAGGATCGAGGTCTGAATCGCCTGGAAGAGCTGCAGCGGCGCCCGCGCGATCAGCAGCACGTTGAAGGTGAAGCCGGCGAGGGCGGCGCCGTCGGGACCGTCGGTCGTCGCCTTGACGATCAGCGGTCCCGCGTTGAGGAAGGTCTGCTCGGCGAGCATGATCGCCAGTACCGCGACCGCGAAGCCGGCGCCGTGGGAGAGCGTGAACTCCGGCTCACCGCCGGGCTCGCCCGCCGCGGCCTCGTCGAGCAGGCGTGCCTCGGCGACCTCCGCCTCGGTCAGCGCCGGCGGGTTGACCATCCGCCGCCCGAGCGCCCACGGCACCACCGCGAGCGAGACGATCGGCGCCGCGGCGATCCCGAGCGCGACGACCGACTGCCCCGAAGCGATCCCGACCGCCACCGCCAGCGCGAACAGGCAGCGCGACACCGCCTCCATGAAGACCAGTCCGCCGTAGAGGCCGAAGCGGTGTGAGCCGGCGAGGAAGCCGCGCGCGAAGTAGCTGACGGCATACGCCAGCACCGCGACGATCAGCACCCAGTAGAGCGTCTCGGAGCCGCCGAACAGGTCGTCCTGCAACGGGCCGCGCAACGCCAGAGCGAGGATCGCGAAGAGGATCCCCAACGCGAGCTGGATCGTCGCCGCGACGCGCAGGTGGCTGGTGCCGGTCGCCCCACGGGCCGCGCGGTCGGCGATCGTCCGCGACAGCAACTGCTCGACCGGCCGGTAGAGCACCGACACGGTCACGAACACAGCCGACCAGAGCAGGGTGATGCCGCCGTAGTCCGACTCCGACAGCGAGTGGCTGGCGAGCGCGAAGTAGGCGTAGGTGATCAGCCCGGTGACGCCGATGCCGACCGAGAGGACGGCGGCGCCCCTGCCGTAGCTGCCTGCTTGCGGCTCGCCCTCTGGCATGCGCTTGGGTCCTACAGGCGCACGAGCAACATCGTCCACGGGAACGGGGAGCGGGCCTCGATGACCTCGCCGTGGCGCGACAGGAGCGCCACGAAGCTCCGCTTCGACCAGTGGTTGACGTGCCCTGGCGTGTTGCCGAGCGAGCCCCAGTAGGCCCCGCGGGCCATGTTCAGCCCACGCCAGAGCGGCTCACGCGGAACCGAGACGAGCAGATGGCGGTTAGCGACGCGCGCCATCTCCGCGACCGTCGCCTCGGGGTCCGGCACGTGCTCGAGCACCTCGATCGCGCTCGCCATGTCGAACTCGCCGTCGGCGAACGAGAGCCGGGTCGCCTCCTCGCAGCGGTACTCGAGGTTCGCCCGCTGGCGCTTCGCCCACTCGGAGGCCAGCTTCTCGTCGTCGAGGTCGATCCCGACGATCCGCCCGTCGCCGAGCCGCTCCGCCCACTCGTGGGTCAGCACGCCCTCGCCACAGCCGACGTCGAGCACGCTGGTCGGCGCCGCCTGGTCCCACAGCTCGTCGAGCGTGCGGTGGAAGGCGCTCATCAGCCGGCGCACGACCGGGTTGGTCGAGCCGTACTTGTCGAATGTGTTGCCGGTCGGGACCTCCTCGGCCCCTGTCGATCCCGGTGTCGCGACTCCCGTCATGCCTCGACAGTCTCCCGGTCCGAAGGCCCGGCTGCCGTGCCCTGGTCGCCACCGGCCGGTTTCCCGGTCGCGCGGCCGGCCGCCGCGCCCGTCGTAGCCGGCTGCGCGCTCTGGCCCGCGCCGGGCTCGTAGTGCGACGGCTCGACGCCCAGCGTCAGCTCGACGCGGCGCACGCGCTCCAGCGTCCGCTGCTGCAGGGTGCGGCTTGCGGCGAGGATGTCGGCGATCACGCCGAGTGCGACGAACTGGACGGCGATGATCATCAGCGTCGAGCCGAGGATCAGCGACTGGACGTGGCCCGAGCCCTCGCCGTTGAAGAAGAAGTAGAGGAAGCGCATCCAGATGATCGCTGCCGGCACCGCGACGATCCCCGCGGCGATCATGAAGACGCGCAGCGGCTCGTAGAGCGCGTAGACACGGAAGATCGACACCGCGTTGCGCCGCACGTACGACGACATCGACGGGAACAGCCGCGACTCGCGCGTCTTCTCGTTGGTCTTGATCGGAACGTGGTCGACCGCGACCAGCACCTTGCCGGCCTGGATGATCGTCTCGAGCGTGTAGGTGAACTTCGAGATCACCTGCATCTGCAGGGCGGCCTCGCGGTTGTAGGCGCGGAAGCCGGAGGTAGTGTCGGGAACGGTCGTCCCGGAGGCCCGCCGCACGACAGCACTGCCAAGTCGCTGCAGCCGCTTCTTCAGTGGAGAGAAATGCTCGATCGAGTCGGTCTCGCGGTCGCCGACGACCATGTCGGCGCGGCCGGCGAGGATCGGCTCGACGAGCTTCGGGATGTCGCCGCCGTAGTACTGGTTGTCGGCGTCGGTGTTGACGATCACGTCGGCGCCGAGTTTCAGGCAGGCGTCGAGCCCGGCCTGGAATCCCGCGGCCAGTCCCTTGTTGTTGGTCAGCCGCACGACGTGGTCGACACCGTGGGTGCGTGCGACCTCGACGGTGGCATCGGTCGAGCCGTCGTCGATGATCAGCCACTCGACCTCGTCGATGCCGGGGACCTCGCGTGGCAGGTCGGCGAGTGTGCCGGGCAGCTGCTCGGCCTCGTTGAAGCACGGAATTTGAATGATCAGCTTCATCTGGGATGGGGAGGGTAGAGGGATCGCAGGTAGAATTGGTGTGGATTGGCGGGCGGGCCTTTGCTAGCCTGCCCCGTTCTCGCCGTACCCCTCTTCGACTGGAGCCGCCGAATGCATCTTCTCGCATACCTGGATCCCGGCAGCGGCAGCATGATCCTTCAGATCCTCGCCGGCGGCGTTGCCGCGATCGCTGTCACCGCAAAGCTGTACTGGACGCGCCTGCTCAAGTTCCTCCACATCAAGAAGGATGAGGAGCCCACGCCCGAGCAGGCAGAGCACCAGGCCGACTCCGCCTGAGCCACTGTCCACTTCAACTGAGATATCCCCGCGTCCTGAGGACGCGCAGCTAGAGGCCGGCTCTTTCCGGGACCCCGAGAGCCGGATCTTCTACGCCGGCGGCGACGTCTACCGCGCCCTGTCGCAGGAGGGCCTCGACGACTTCAAGGCGCTCCAGCAGACGAAGCTCTTCGAGCGCTTCCAGGCTGACGGCCGGCTGGTCAAGACCGAGCTGCTCCCGAGCGCCGCCGACGCCCCTGCCGGGCTGATCGTCGACGGCTGCGCCGGCGTGCTCAAGCACGAGCGGATCCCGTTCGTCTCGTATCCCTACGAGTGGACGTTCTCGATGCTGAAGGACGCCGCGCTGCTCCAGCTCGACCTCAACCTCGCCGCGCTGGAGGAGGGGATGATCCTCAAGGACTCGACGCCCTACAACGTCCAGTTCGTCGGCTCCAAGCCGGTGTTCGTCGACGTCGGGTCGTTCGAGCGGTTGCGCGAGGGCGAGCCGTGGGTTGGCTACCGCCAGTTCTGCATGATGTACCTCTACCCGCTGATGCTCCAGGCCGCGAAGGGGATCGAGTTCCACCCCTGGCTGCGCGGCTCGATCGGCGGCATCACGCCGGCCCAGATGCGCGGCATGGTCTCGTTCCGCGACCGTTTCCGCAAGGGCTTCTTCCTCAACGTCTTCATGCTCGCCAAGCTCGAGGCGCGCCACGCCGACCGCGGCAAGGAGGTCAAGGCCGAGGTCAAGCAGGCAGGCTTCAAGAAGGAGCTGATCGTCGCCAACGTGCGCCGCATGCGCAAGCTGGTCGAGAGCCTGAGCTGGGACCCGCCGAAGGGCGTCTGGGTCGGCTACGGAGAGCGCAACAGCTACTCCGACGAGGACGCCGAGCGCAAGGACGAGTTCGTCCGCGAGGTCGTCACCTCGCAGCCCTGGAAGCTGACCTGGGACATCGGCGCTAACAACGGCCGCTACTCGCGGATCGCCGAGGAGGGCTCGGACTACGTGCTCGCCGTCGACGCCGACCAGGGCCCGGTCGAGCTGCTGCACCGCGACCTCCACAAGGAGGGCGACGAGAAGCTGCTGACGCTGACGATGAACCTCGCCGACCCGTCGCCGAGCCTCGGCTGGCGCGGGCTCGAGCGCAAGGACCTGCCGGCCCGCGGCAAGCCCGACCTCGTCCTGGCGCTGGCGCTGATCCACCACGTCACGATCGCCGCCAACGTCCCGGTCGCCGAGTTCGTCGACTGGCTCGCCGAGCTCGGAACCTCGCTAGTAATCGAGTTCCCGACTCGCGAGGATCCGATGGTCAAGAAGCTGCTCGGCCCGAAGCGCGAGGGCCTACATCCCGACTACGAGCGCGTCAACTTCGAGCGTGTCCTCGCGGGTGCCTTCGACGTCGAGCGCCGTGAGCGCTCCAAGTCCGGCACCCGCCTCCTCTACTTCGCCCGCCCGAAGGGCTCCGGAACTCCGATCGACCTGACCGTCGAGGGCTAATGGCCGACTCTGAGGCAACTCCGGCGAAGGCGCCGGGGGCGCTGCTGTCGTTCCTGCACCTGGCGGTGCTGTCGGCGTTCGCGCTGGCGCAGCCGCTGTTCAACCTGCTGTCCGACAACCCGGAGTTCTTCGCCGCGCGCGGCTCGACGGCGATGGACATCATCGTCTTCGCGGTGCTGCTGGTGGTCCTGCCGCCGGCGCTGCTGTTGGGGATCGAGCTGCTGATCGGCCTCGCCGGCCCGAAAGCGCGGCTCGGCGCCCACCTGGTGCTGATGGCGCTGCTCGCCGGGGTCGTCTTCGTGCAGGCGCTCAAGGACGCCTTCGGAGCGAGCGACTTCGTCCTGATCCTGGTCGCGCTGGCGCTCGGAGCCGGGGCGGCCGCGCTCTACGCGCGTGCCGAGCCGGTCCGCTCGTTCCTGACGGTCCTGAGCCCAGCGCCACTCGTCTTCCTGATCCTCTTCCTGTTCATCTCGCCGGTCTCGAAGATCACGTTGGCAGACGACGCGTCGGCGAAGTCGATCGACGGGATCAAGCCGATCCCGGTCGTGATGGTCGTCTTCGACGAGTTCCCCGGCATCTCGCTGCTCGACGCCAAGGACGAGGTCGACCCGGTCCGCTACCCGGGCTTCGCGCAGCTGGCCAAGGACGGCACCTGGTTCCCGAACGCGCACTCGATCTACGACTCGACGTCGAAGGCCGTGCCGGCGATCATGGACGGCGACTACCCGAAGAAGGGCGTCCTGCCGACCTCCTCGGAGCACCCGAACAGCATCTTCGCGCTGCTCGGCAAGAGCCACACGATGAACGTGTCGGAGGAGGCGACGACGGTCTGCCCGCGCGACCTCTGCAAGGACGCCCGCCTCGACGAGTCGTTCCTCGACCGGCTCGGCTCGATGACCGAGGACGTCGGTCTCGTCTACGCCCACGTCGTCGCTCCGCCGGGCATCGAGGCGGACCTGCCGTCGGTGTCGGAGACCTGGGGAGAGTTCGGCGGCGAGGGCGGCGACCACGCCGAGGTCTCGGGTGACGTCAGCGTCAGCGACGAGGAGATGACCGCCAAGGAGGGCAAGCAGGCGACGCTCGCCGCCCTCCAGTCCGACCGCAACGAGAAGTTCGACGCCTGGATCGCCGGCATTCGCAAGGGACCGCGGCCGTCGCTGAACTTCAAGCACGCGCTGCTGCCGCACGTCCCCTGGCGCTACCTGCCGACGGGCCAGCAGTACAACACCGCTTCGACCGACCCGATCCCGGGCCTGTCGCGCCAGAGCTATCCGGACGAGACGCAGGTGGAGCAGCTCCAGATGCGCCACCTGCTCCAGCTCGGCTACGCCGACCTCAAGGTCCAGCAGCTGATTGCCCACCTGAAGAAGATCGGCATCTACGACGAGGCCCTCGTGGTGGTGGCCGCCGACCACGGCGTCGCCTTCCAACAGGGCCTCTTCGACCGCCGCAAGGCGAAGCGCGAGACGCTCGCGGAGATCTCTCCAGTGCCGTTGTTCATCAAGCTGCCGGGGCAGAAGCGCGGCCGTGTCAACCCGGCGATCGTCGAGACGACCGACATCGTTCCCACGATCTCCGACGTCCTCGACGTCGACGTGCCCGAGGAGACCGACGGCAAGTCGGCGTTCAGCGCCGCCGTCGCCAAGCGCGACGAGGTCAAGATGCTGCCGCGCGACTTCTCCGACTGGATGCGCGTCGACGGCGACGAGTTCGAGGCCGAGAAGCAGGCGCTGATCGACCGCAAGGTCGCGCTGTTCGGCTCAGGAGCCGACGGTCCCGACCGGATCTACCGCGTCGGGCCGAACCAGGAGCTGGTCGGCAAGTCGGTGTCGTTGCTTCCGGCAAGTGGCGCGAGCAGCGCGAAGGTGTCGCTCACCGACCCCGGCGCCTACGACGACGTCGATCTAGAGGGTCCTGTGCTGCCCGTATGGGTAACCGGCAAGGTCTCCGGGGCTGATGAGCGCCTCGACGTCGCGATCGCCGTCAACGGCGTCGTACGCGCTGTCTCGAACACCTTCAAGCTCGCCACCGGCGGCGACGAGCTGATCGCCGCGCTGATCCCGCCCAGCTCGCTGCGCAATGGCAGCAACACCGTCGAGGTCTACGAGGTCACCGCCAGCGGCGCCCTCGCCTCGATGGGCGGAACCGACTAGCCCGCTCTAAGGAGTCGGATCGACGAAGCCGGTGCGCTCGCGGGCAGCGGCGAGCTGCTTCTGCAGCGTCTCGTCGTCGTAGTACGGCAGCGGCTTGCCACCGGTCGCCTCGATCACCTGCTGGTAGAGCTCCTCGGCGAGCCGCTTGTTGGCGCGGCTGGCCTCGGCGACGTTGTTCCACTCGCCGGGATCGAGCGTGAGGTCGAAGAGCTGGCGATTGCCGCCGAGGTTGTCGCCGAGCAGGACCCAGCGGTCGGTGCGGATGAAGTAACGGTTGTACATGCCGCCGTAGTGGAAGTCCCGCGCTTCCGGCTGCTCGCCATCCGGGTCCAGCAGCAGCGACAGGTCATGACCCTCCATCCAGCGCGGCTGGTCGACGCCGAGCAGCGACAGGACGGTCGGGGCGACGTCGTGGGTCGAGGCGAAGTACTCGCTCGTCTCGCCCGCGCGCTTGCCGTTGGGATGGACGATCGCGAACGGCACCCGAGCCAGCTCAGGGTGCAGCTCACCGGGGATCTTGCCGATCCAGCCGCGCTCGCCCAGCAGCACGCCGTGGTCGGCGAGCAGCACGATCGCCGTGTTGTCGGCCAGCCCGAGCTCGTCGAAGCGGTCGAGGAAGGTCCCGAGCCAACGGTCGGTCATCGTCACCGACGCCGCGTAGTTGGCGTGTGCGCGGCGCAGCTCCTCGCGCGACATGTAGTCGTCGGGCCCGTAGTCGATGGTGCCGATCTCCGGTCCCGCGTAGTCGGGGTCGCCGTATAGGTCGATGTACTCCTTCGGCGCGCTCCACGGCTCGTGAGGGTCGAAGCAGTCCACGACGAGCGCGAACTTGTCGCCGCTGCGGGCGGCGGCGTCGAGCTGGCGGTTGGCCTCGGTGAACAGGCGCGCGGCGTTGCTCTGGGTGTCGTCGCGCCCGTAGCCGGTGTTGGCGAGGTTCTTCTTCATCCCCTCGACGTAGCGCTCGCTGTCTTGCAGTCCCTTCGGTAGCCACTTGCGCACGTCTGCGTCGGAGACGGTGTCGGGCGGGTGGAGCGTGCCGGTGAACCCCTTGATCGAGACGAACTTGTCCCAGGCGAGCCGGAACGGCCGGAAGGTCTCGGTGAATCCGGTGTGCGGGTTGTCGGTCACCTGGACCGTGCGGTAGCCGGCGTCCCCGAGGGCCTTCATCAGCGTCTGGTCGAGGTTGTCGATCCCGGTCCAGCCGGGGCTGATCCCGAGGTCGGCGATCGGCTTGAAGTTGCGGTAGGGAAAGATCCGCTGCCCGGTGAAGATCGAGCGCCGCGCCGGCACGGTCACCAGCGCCTCGGGAAACGCGCGGTTGAAGCGCAGGCTCTTCGCTAGCAGCGCGTCGAGGTTCGGCGTCTGCATCCGCGGCGCGCCGTAGGCGCCGACGAAATCCGGCCGCAGGCTGTCGATGATGATCAGGACGACGTTCTCCGGCTCGCCGCCGTTGTCGTCGTCTCCGATCGCGCAGCCGGCCGCGAGCGGCAGCGCCGCGCCGGCGCCGGCGACTCCGGCGGCCTGCAGCAGCCGGCGGCGACTGAGGCGCGGCCCGCCGCTACTGGTCATTGAGGCAGTCCTCGATCTCGATCAAGGTCTCCTCGGGAAGCTCACGCACGTAGAACAGCGCGGCGCCGATCTGCTCGGCGCCCTCGGCGCGGCCCTCGAACTGCTCACCCTCGGCCTCGAGCGAGGACTGGAAGAAGTCGATGCGAGAAACCTCTTTGCCGCCTGTGCCCCCGGAGGGGGTGCCCACGCCGATCACGATCCCCTTGTCGCCGACAGCCTTGGCGTCGATTCCCTTCTCGTCGGCGATGCACGCGAGCGCCACGCCGCGCTTGTCCTCGGGCGCCAGAGTCGTCGCCGGTCCGGCGGCCGGAGCGGTCTCGTCGGGGGCCGTTATGGCGACGCTGGTGTCGCCCGCTGGCTTCTGCTGGCTGGATGGGGGGCCATCGTCGTCGCCGCAGCCGGGAGCCACGACGAGCGCGCACAAGGCCGCGAGGAGGGTCGCGCGGGTCGTCATCGAGGGCGCAGAGTAGTGAATTCGGCGGCGGCGCCTGCTACCTTGACGCCTCTTGCCGGGGCCGCTGGCCCCTGTCCAACCGTCCAGTGCAGTGCCGTTTCCGCTGTGCGAAGCCTCTCCTCGCGAAGCCGGTGCGGCCGGCGCGAGGCGACCCGTGTGCTCGATCGATGAACAAACGCTTCGCGCTATTCCAGGTCCTTTTCTCCGTCGTCGCGCTCGGCGCGGTGATCTGGTGGGCATCCCACCAGGACGCCCCTGAGATCCCGTCGGGAACCGACGCGATCGCCTGGCTGGTGCTCGCGCTCGCGCTCTACGCGTTCGCGACCGTCGTACGTGCCGAGCGCTGGCACAAGATCCTCGAGGAGAGCGACATCGACGCCAAGCGCGCTGACTGCTACGGCCTGTCGGTCGTCGGCTACATGGGCAACAACGTCCTGCCCGCGCGCGCGGGCGAGGCCCTGCGCGTCGTCCTGCTCGACGGCAAGACGAACGCGGGCAAGCGCAAGATCCTCGGCACGATCGTCGTCGAGCGGCTGCTCGACCTGATCGCCCTGGTCGTGATCTTTGTCCTGACCGTCTACCTCGTGCTGGAGGGCGACGTCGTGCCGACCGACGAGCCGTTGCTGATCGCGGGCATCTGCTTCGCGGCGCTGGCCTTTGGGATCGCCGTGCTCTGGATGATCCACCGCCGCGGCGGGCTGCAGCGCATACGTGAGCTGATCCGGCCGCTGATGCACGCGCCGCGCGCGCTGCTCAACCGCCAGGGGCTGTTGCTGCTGATCGTGACCTTCGCGCTCTGGGCGATCGAGGGCGCCGTCTACCTCGCCGTCGCCCGCGCGATCGACATGCACATCAGCACCTCGGGCGCGCTCTATCTCGTCGCGCTGACCAACTTCGTCGCCGCGCTGCCGGCCGCGCCCGGCTCGATCGGCACCTTCGACGCCGCCGTCGCGTTCGGCGCCAAGGCACTCGGCGCCTCCGGGTCCGCGGCCGTGACCTACGTGTTGCTGCTCCGCTTCATCATCTACGTGCCGATCACGATCGTCGGACTGATCGTGCTCGTCGTGCGCTACGGCGGCTGGGCCCGCCTGCGTCAGGCGACCCACTTCGAGACCAGCAGCGTCTGACCGTGCCCGAAGAACGCTCGTCGCCGGTCGCCCCGGTACTGATCGCCTGCCTGGCGCTTTCGGCACTGAGCCTGCTCTTTCCCTCGACGCCGACCTACGACCCGTGGGCCTGGATCATGTGGGGGCGCGAGATCGCCCATTTCGATCTGGTGACCACCGGCGGCCCGTCGTGGAAGCCGCTGCCGGTGCTCTTCACGACGCCGTTCTCGCTGCTCGGCGCCGACGTCGCGCCCTACCTCTGGCTCTGGATCGCGCGTGCGGGCGGCCTGCTCGCGCTCGCGATGGCCTTCCGGCTGGCGCGCCGCCTGGTCGGCAAGGGCGCGGCCGGCTGGGTCGCCGGGATCTTTGCCGCCGCGTTCCTCGCGACGACCTACGAGTACGTCCGCGACGCAGCGCTCGGCAACTCCGAGGCGCTGCTTGCCGGTCTCGGCCTGTGGGCGGTCGAGCGTCATCTCGACGGCCGCCGCGACCATGCGCTCTACCTCGGCTTCGCCGCCGCGCTGCTGCGGCCCGAGGTCTGGCCGTTCCTCGGCCTCTACGGCATCTGGCTCTGGTTCAAGGACCCCGAGCTGCGGCTGCGGATGGCGATCCTCGCCGGTCTGATCCCGCTGCTCTGGTTCGGTCCCGAGCTGTGGGGCTCCGGCGACGCGCTGCGCGCCTCCAGCCGCGCCAACAACCCGAACCCGGGTAGCGCCGCATTCGCCGAGCATCCTGGCCTCGAGGTCGTGGAGCGCTTCCACCACCGCACCGTCTGGGCGCTCGAGGCCGCCGGTCTGATCGGCCTGTTGACCGCCGCCGTCGCCTGGTTCCGCGACCGCCGACAGGGAGCGATCCTGTTCATCGGCGGCATCGGGCTCGGCTGGCTGCTGCTCGTCGGCGCGATGACCGAGGGCGGCTACGCGGGCAACCAGCGCTACCTGATCGTCACGACCGCGGCGCTCTGCGTGCTCGGCGGAATCGGCGTCGCGCGGGTCTTCCAGGGAATCGAACTGGCCGTCGAGCGGATCGGTGGCAGCGTGCGCGCCGGCCTCGTAACCGCCTGCGCGGTCTTTGCGGTCGGGCTCGTGGTCGGCTGGCCGGTCGTTCGCGACAAGGCCGACAACATCGACGCCACGCTTGACGAGCTGCGCTACGAGGCAAGCCTCTTCCACACGCTCGACGACGCGATCGACGCCGCCGGCGGGCGTGACAGGCTGCTGGCCT
The DNA here is from genome assembly GCA_964629855.1 of uncultured Thermoleophilaceae bacterium. Classification (GTDB taxonomy): domain Bacteria; phylum Actinomycetota; class Thermoleophilia; order Solirubrobacterales; family Thermoleophilaceae; genus JAAYBF01. The sequence goes on along the minus strand of CAZVRI010000008.1, from coordinate 8,656 downwards.
GCGGGGCCGTCTACAGCGGTCCGTTCCAGACGCAGATGATCGCCTACGAGCTCGGCGTCCACGGGCTCGACGTGCGCGCGCTGGAAGGGACGACGCCGCCCGGTGTCGCCTTCCGCACCCACACGATCCCGAATGGGCCGCTGGTGATCAAGGTGACCGATCCCCGCTTCCGCCAGGTGGCCGCCGACGGTCGCTGGTTGATCTGGACCGCGCCGCGCGCCGACGCGGCTGGGCGTGACTGTCCGAGCGGCGGTCCCGACGCGCCACGCGTAGTGCCAGGTGACCGTACCCCCGAGCTCGCGTCCTCGCGCTGACTAGGCTTCTCGCGATGTCCACGGTCGCCGCCCCCCGATCGCGCAGCCTCCCGCGCATCCCGCCAAAGCTCGCGGCTTTCGCCAGCGGACCGGCCGGAATCACCCTCTTCGTCGGCCTGCTCCTGCTGATCTCGCTGTACCTGCGCACGCGTGCGCTCGGTGCCTCGCTGTGGATGGACGAGGGGCTGTCGATCGGGATCGCCGGGCAGCCGTTCTTCGACATCCCCGAGGTGCTCCGGCAGGACGGCGCGCCGCCGCTCTACTACATGCTGCTGCACATCTGGATGGAGCTGGTCGGCAACGGGCCGGCGGAGACCCAGGGGCTGTCGATGGCGATCTCGCTGCTCGCGGTCCCGGGCGGTCTCTGGGCCGGCTGGTCGCTGTTCGGCCGGCGCGCCGGTCTGATCTGCGCCGCGCTCGGCGCGTTCAACCCGTTCCTGACGGTGTACGCGCAAGAGACCCGGATGTACTCGCTGATGGTTGTGCTGAGCCTGCTTGCGACGGCCGCCTTCCTGCACGTCTTCGTCTACCGCAACCGGCGCTACCTGCCCGTCTTCGCCGTGCTGCTCGCGGCGATGCTCTACACGCACAGCTGGGGCATCTTCGTCACGGCCGGCGCGCTGTTCACGTTCGCCGTGGTCCTGCTGCAGAGCGACGAGCGCGGCCCGCTGTTCAAGGACGGCCTGATCGCCTTCGGCCTGGCCTTCGTCCTCTACCTGCCGTGGATCCCGACGCTGCTCTACCAAGTCGGCCACACCGGAGCGCCCTGGCTGAACTCGCCGCGCTTCGGCGTCGCGATCCAGATTTCGAAGTCGCTGCTCGGCGGAGGAACGGCCACCGTCGCGCTCGTCCTCGCCGCAGGCTCCGGTCTCGCCGCGGTGCTCCTCGGCAAGACCGCCGACCGCGAGCGGCGCGCGGTCTACACGGCGATCTCGCTGCTCGTCTCGACGCTGGCGATCGCCTGGCTGTTCTCGCAGTTCTCGCCGGCCTGGACGACGCGCTACCTCGGCGTCGCGCTGGGCCCGCTGCTGATCCTGTCGGCGCTCGGGCTCGCCCGGGCCGGGACGCTCGGCCTGGTGGCGCTGGTGATCATCCTCGGCATCTGGGCGATCCCGAAGACCGGAACGCTCGAGAACAAGTCGAACGCCGCCGATCTCGCCGCCGCCGTCCAGGGGACGCTGCAGCCCGGCGACCTCGTCGTGACGCTCCAACCCGAGCAGGCGCCGCTGATGCACTACCACCTGCCCGGTGGCCTCCAAGGCGATCTCGTCGAGGCGACGCAGCTCGGCGAGGTGGAGACCAAGGGCGTGATGGATTGGCGCGACGTCCAGGACCGTCTCGAGGCCACGACTCCGGCGAAGAATCTGACGCCGCTGCTTGATAGCCTGCCCTGCTCGCAGCGCGTGCTGCTCGTCTACCCAGTCACGACCAACATCAGCGATTGGGACGCCCCGTGGACGGAGACCGTTCGTCGCAGGGCGGCTCAGTGGGGGCGAGCGCTCGAGCTCGATAAGCGTTTCAGTCTCGACGGCGCTGTGCCGCCCTTCTACCGGCGGGCGGGCCGAATCGGGGTACGAGGCGTCCTCTACACAAAGACCTGCGACCAAGCGAGCGAGACCTAGTGAGCGAGACTCCCTCCAGTAGCACGAGCATCGAGGCGGCGACGCCCGGCCTGCGCGACACGCCGACCCTGATCCTCGGGGGCGGTCCCGCTGGTCTGACGGCCGGCTACCTGCTTGCGAAGCAGGGTTTCCCGGTGATCATCTTCGAGGCCGAGGACCAGGTCGGCGGCATCGCCAAGACCGAGGTCCGCGAGGGTCCGGGCGGCGAGTACCGCTTCGACCTCGGCGGCCACCGCTTCTTCACGAAGGTCCAGGAGGTCGACGACCTCTGGCACGAGATCATGCGCGAGGAGTTCCTCAAGCGCCCGCGGATGTCGCGGATCTACTGGAACAAGAAGTTCCTCGACTACCCGCTGCGCGGCCCGGACGTGATCAAGAAGCTCGGTCCGATCGAGCTGACGCGCTGCATGCTGTCCTACTTCTGGGCGCAGGTGAAGCCGAAGGGCCGTGAGGACACCTTCGAGCAGTGGGTGTCGAACCGCTTCGGCAAGCGCCTCTTCAACCTCTTCTTCAAGTCCTACACCGAGAAGGTGTGGGGCGTCCCGACTTCTGAGATCCGCGCCGAGTGGGCGGCCCAGCGAATCAAGGGCCTGTCCTTCTTCAGCGCTGCCAAGGCTGCCTTCTTCGGCAACAAGGGCAACGAGATCAAGACGCTGATCGGCGAGTTCAACTACCCGCGTTACGGCCCCGGCCAGATGTGGGAGACGATGACCGACGACATCACCAAGCTCGGCGGCCAGGTGCTGCTGAACACGAAGGTCGACAAGGTCGTCTTCGAGGGCGGCCGCGCGACCAAGGTGATCGCCGGCGGCAAGGAGTACGAGTCGAACTACATCGTCAGCTCGCTGCCGCTGCGCAACATCGTCGGCATGGCCGACCCGCAGCCGCCGCCGGAGGTCGTCGCCGCGGCGAAGGGTCTCCGCTACCGCGACTTCCTGACGGTGTCGCTGGTGCTCGACGGTGAGGACCTGTTCCCGGACAACTGGATCTACATCCACGAGCCCGACGTCGAGGTCGGCCGGATCCAGAACTTCCGCTCCTGGAGCCCCTGGATGGTTCCGGACCCGACGAAGGCCTGCATCGGCCTCGAGTACTTCTGCTTCGCCGGTGACGAGCTGTGGGAGACCGACGACGAGAAGCTCGTCGAGCTCGGCATGCAGGAGCTCCAGAAGCTCGGCCTGGCCACTCCGGACAAGCTCGAGTTCGGCTTCGCGACCCGCGTCCCGAAGGCCTACCCGATGTACGACATGGACTACGCCGACCGGATCGTCGCGATCCGCAGCTGGCTCGACGGGCTGGACAACCTCCAGCAGGTCGGCCGCAACGGCCTCCACCGCTACAACAACTCGGACCACTCGATGCTGACCGCGATGCGTGCGGTCGACAACCTCGTCAAGGGCACCGAGCACGACATCTGGGCCGTCAACGCCGAGTCGGTGTACCACGAGACCGAGACCCAGGACGAGCAGCAGCCCTACATCGAGGCGCCCGAGACGGCCGCCCAGAAAGAGCCGCTGGCCAAGTAGCGGATCGGGAGAGCTCAGCCTCAAGAACCTTCACCGGTCGTCCGATACCGGTGAAGGTGCTTCTCCCTCGGACTCTGATCGTCGTCGCGCTGACCCTCGGGGTCTGCGCGACCGCGAACGCGCAGACGCCCGTCGACCCGCGTGGGGTCGACGTCGCGTCGCCGAACCCGCTCGTCGGCCTCGACTGGTTCATCGACAAGACCTGGGCGCCGCAGTACATCCAGTACGCCAAGTACAAGCGGCGCGGCCAGGAGGGCAACGCCGCCCTGCTCGCCAAGGTCGCGCTGCAGCCCCAGTTCAAGTGGTACGGCCGCTGGAACGAAAACGACAAGGGCGGCACCTACGGCGCGGCGCGCAACTACATCGCGCGCGTCCAGAAGGAGCAGCCCGGCTCGGTGCCGCAGATCGTCGTCATGCGTCACCAGGGCAAGGCATGCCACAAGCGCTACACGGCCGGTGGCGAGGCAGAGGACGCCCGCACGCGGCGCTGGTACGACCAGTTCGCCGCCGGCATCGGCGACGCGCGTGTCGTGATCGGCTTCGAGCCCGACTCGCTTGGCACGGTCGACTGCCTCGCCGTCTCGCGCCGCAAGGCGCGCCTCGACACGCTGCGCTACGGCGTCGACGTCTTCTCGAAGCTGCCGAACGCGACCGTCTACCTCGAGGCAGGCGCCTCCGACTGGGAGGCGGCTACGCGCACCGCGCAGCAGCTCAACTACATCGGGATCGCCAAGGTCCGCGGGTTCATGCTCAACGTGACCCACAAGGATTGGACGGCGGCGAATGTCAAGCACGGCCTCGCGATCTCGCGGATGACGGGCGGCAAGCACTTCATCGTCAACACCTCCGAGAACGGCCGTGGCCCGGTCCACTACCGCCGCTGGATCAGCCGCAAGGACCCGAAGATCTGGCGCCGGATCAACGTCTGGTGCCACGCCCAGAAGCGCGGCCTTGGACCGGCTCCGACCACCTCGACGATGCGGTCGGACCTAGTTGACGCCTATCTCTACATCAACCGTCCGGGCTACTCCGCCGGTTCCTGCAACGGCGGTCCGCTGCCGATCGGGTCGTGGTGGGCTTACAGGGCGCTGGACCTGGCCCGGTACTCCACCGAGTGGACGCGCGAGCCACGTGGGTTCTCACTTGGCTGGCCGAGGGGGAAGTACTCGATTCGGCAGCTTGCGGGGGATCAGTACATCCCGTAGCTAGGAGAGGCCGAGCTCGCGCTCTAGGAGCTTGATGCTGCGCTCTAGTTGGTCGTCGGTGGCGTCTTTGACGGAAGCGAGGCCGACGGCGCGGTTGATGCGGGCGTTGACGGTGCGGTGCTCTTCACGCTTGGAGCGGGCGACCTCGGAGACGAGGTAGGAGCGGCGCTCACGGAGGCGCTCGCGGCGCTTGTAGGCGGGCTCTGGGGCCTCCGGGGTGGTTTCGGGCTCCTGGTCGGCTGGTGCGGTGGTTGTGGCGAACTCGGGGTTCTCGGCGTCGGCGAAGAGGTGGAGGGCGTCGCCGGGGCGGGTGGTGGAGGAGATGACGTCGTCGAGGCGGGCGCTGGAGGAGAGGGCGACGAAGCCATCGGTCGAGGGTGAGCGCTCGACCGGGGCGTCGCGCTCCTCGAGCTCGGGGACCAGCGCGAGCGCGTGGCGGCGCTCCTCCTCGATCGTGGCGGCGAGCCGCTTGAGCTGGGGGTCGGCGGGGAGGAGGAGGAAGCTCATCTGGCGGCTGGGCGTGGGGGTGCGGCGGACGAAGCGGCCGACGACCTGACGGAAGAAGAGCTCGGTGCGGGCGGCGGTGGCGTAGACGCCGACGCGCAGGCGCGGGATGTCGACGCCCTCACTGACCATCAGGACCGAGACGAGCCAGCGGTCGGAGCCGGCCGCGAAGCGCTCGATCGCCTCGGAAGCGCCGGGGTCGTCGGAGGTGACCACGGCGGGCTGCTCGCCGGCGATCGTGCCGAGCCGGCGGGCGATCTGGCGCGCGTGCTCCTTGTCGGCCGCGACGACGAGACCGCCGGCGTTGGCGTGGCCGGTCGTGCGGCACTCGGTGAGCCGGGCGTCGGCGTCGCGCAGCACCTGGCCGATCCAGTCGCCATCGGGGTCGAGCGCGGTGCGCAGTCGGCGCGCGGCCTCCTGGCGCGGGAGGACGACGTCGAAGTCGAAGCGGCGCGTCTCGCCGTCGGATACCCACTCCATCTCGCCGCCGTAGGTGAGGAAGGTGATCGGCCGGCAGACGCCGTCGACGAGCGCGTCGGTGTACGAGTAGGAGTAGTCGGCCGTGCTGAGCGAGTCGTCGTCGTAGCGGACCCACGGGATCGCCGTGTTGTCCGAGCGGAACGGCGTGCCGGACAGCAGCAGCCGGAATCCGGCGCCGCCGAACGCCAGCTCCGCGCTCTGACCCCAGGCCGCCAGCTCGCCCATGTGGTGCGGCTCGTCGGCGATCAGCAGCGTTCGCCGCGCCGCCGTCGCCGCTTGGTGGACCTTCGGCCCCGCCGCGACGGTCTGGTAAGTCACCGCCACTCCGTGCCGGTCGCGCGGCTCCGGCCCGTCGGCGTTCGGCCGGTTCGGCTCGAGCGCGATCCCGTAGCGGCCCGCGTCGGCGGCCCACTGCTGACAGATGTGCGTCGTCGGCGCCGCGATGCAGACGCGGCTCACCAGCCCCCGTCGCAGCAGCTCGTGGGCGACACGCAGCCCGAAGGTCGTCTTGCCGGCCGCCGGCGTCGCCGAGGCCAGGAAGTCGCCACCGGGTGACTCCAGCACGCGATCGACCGCCTCCCGCTGCCAATCGCGCAGCGGGCGATCGGACGGCCAGGAGGGGAGGGAGAGCGGAGGAGTGGGTGCTGTGCGCGCTTCCATCGGGCGGCGGGACGATAGGGGCCCCGCCAGTCGGACACGACCCCGCTGGTATCGTTGATTCGCGAGTCAATCTGGGCTCGTGAGAACCCCGAATGGCTTCGAGCACCGTCACCGAACAGGACGTGCGCCACCTCAGGCGGGCCGTTGAGCTTGCCGCGAACGCACGGGGCAGCACCTCCCCGAATCCGCTCGTCGGGGCCGTCGTCGTCAAGGACGGGCGCACCATCGGCGAGGGCTTCCACGCCCGCGCTGGGGAGCCGCACGCCGAGCGGATCGCGCTTGCGGCCTGCGACGAGGACCCGGCCGGCGCCACGCTCTACGTGTCGCTGGAGCCGTGCTGCCACGAGGGCCGCACGCCGCCCTGCACCGACGCAATCGTCGAGGCGGGGATCGGCCGCGTGGTCGTCGCGTCCGACGACCCGACCGGCAAGGCCTCTGGACGCGGCCTCGGGATCCTGCGCGACGAGGGGATCACCGTCGAAGTCATGGACGGCGAGGTTGCGGAGGCCGCCCGGCTGCTCAACCAGCCGTTCCGCAAGCACGCCCGCACCGGCCGCCCGTTCGTGATCTTCAAGTCGGCGATGACGCTCGACGGCAAGGTCGCGACGCGCAGCGGCGACTCCCAGTGGATCTCCGGCGAGTCGAGCCGCGCCCGCGCCCACCGCTGGCGCGCCGAGTGCGACGCCGTCGCCGTCGGAATCCACACGGCGACGCAGGACGACCCGCTGCTGACCGCGCGGATCGAGGGCGTCGACCGCCAGCCGCGGCGGGTCGTGTTCGACTCCGAGGCCAGCCTGCCGCTCGACTCGCAGCTGGTGGCCAGCGCCGCCGAGGTGCCGGTGATCCTGGTCTGCTCGCGCGCCGCGAAGCGGACCGCCACCGACGCGCTGCGCAACGCCGGCGTCGAGGTGATCGTGACGACCGGCGAGAACGAGGCCGCCCGCGTCTGCACGGCGCTCGACGAGCTCGGTGCGCGCGACGTCCAGTCGCTGCTGCTCGAGGGCGGGCCGCACCTCGCAGGCGTGTTCCTCGAGGCCGGCGAGATCGACGAGGCACGGATGTTCGTCGCGCCGCTGTTCGCTGGCGGTCGCGAGGCGCGCGCCGCGATCGAGGGCGAGGGTGTCGAGCTGATCGACGACGCGGTCCGCGCCGTCGCCAGCGACGTCGAACGGATCGACGACGACGTGCTGATCACCGCTCGTCTGAGGGAGTGGTGACCCGCTGATGTTCACCGGGCTGGTCGAGGCAACCGGGACCGTCGCCGCGGTCGAGCGGCTGGGCGAGGGCGCCCGCCTCTCGGTCGAGACTCCGCTTGCGGCCGAGCTCGCCGACGGCGATTCGGTCGCGGTCAACGGCGTCTGCCTGACGGCGCGCGGTGCCGGCCAGGACTCGTTCGCCGCCGACGTGATGGCCGAGACGCTGCGCCGCTCCTCGCTCGGCCCGCTCGTGGCCGGCGACACGGTCAACCTCGAGCTGCCGGTGCGCGCCGGCGGCCGGCTCGGCGGCCACGTCGTCCAGGGCCACGTCGACGGCGTCGGCGAGGTCGTGTCGACCACCGACGAGGGCTTCGCGCGCATCGTCCGCGTCGCCGCCGGCGAGGACCTGTTGCGCTACGTCGTCGAGAAGGGCTCGATCGCGATCGACGGGGTCTCTCTGACCGTCTCGGCGGTCGACGGCGAGGCACTCGAGGTATCGCTCATCCCGGAGACGCTCGAGCGGACGACGCTCGGCGCGTTCGAGCCGGGTCGCAGTGTCAACTTAGAGGTCGACGTGCTCGCGAAGTACGTCGAGAAACTCGTGAACCGGACCGTGGAGGCGCCTTGAACACCACCCAGTTCAGCACGATCGAGGAAGCGCTCGAGGACGTTCGCGCGGGCAAGATGGTCGTGGTCGTCGATGCCGAGGACCGCGAGAACGAGGGCGACCTCGTCCTCGCCGCGCAGTTCGCGACGCCGGAGAGCATCAACTTCATGGCCAAGGAGGCGCGCGGCCTGATCTGCCTCGCGCTGACCCCAGACCGCTGTGACGAGCTCGGCCTCGACCTGCTGCCGGCGAAGAACGAGTCGCATCTCGGGACGGCGTTCACGACAACGATCGAGGCCCGCGACGGCGTCACCACGGGCATCTCGGCCGACGACCGTGCGCGCACGATCCAGGTCGCCGTCGACCCGTCCAGCAAGCCGGACGACCTCGTCCAGCCGGGCCACATGTTCCCGCTCAAGGCGAAGCCCGGCGGCGTGCTCGAGCGGACCGGTCACACCGAGGCCGCCGTCGACCTCGCCCGCCTCGCCGGCCTCAACCCGGCCGGCGTGATCTGCGAGATCATGAATGAAGATGGCACCATG
>CAZVRI010000007.1:28445-64064 GCA_964629855.1 uncultured Thermoleophilaceae bacterium | reverse complement strand
ACTGGGTGCTCGGCGGGGCGAAGATGTGGATCACCAGCGGTTCGATCGCCGACGTCGCGGTCGTCTGGGCGCGCACCGACGACGGCGAGGTCAACGGCTTCCTCGTCGAGCCCGGAACGCCCGGCTTCAGCGCCCCGGAGATGCACGGCAAGCTGTCGCTGCGCGCGAGCGTCACCAGCGAGCTGGTGCTCGACGGCGTGCGCCTGCCCGACAGCGCCCGCCTGCCCGAGGCGACCTCGCTGCGCGGGCCGCTCTCGTGCCTCAACGAGGCCCGCTACGGGATCGTCTGGGGAGCGGCCGGCGCGGCGCGCGCCTGCTTCGAGGCGGCGCTCTCCTACTCCAAGGAGCGCGAGCAGTTCGGCAAGCCGCTGGCCGGCTTCCAGCTGACCCAGGCGAAGCTCGCGGAGATGGCGGTCAAGGTGAGTCAGAGCACGCTGCTGGCGCTCCACCTCGGCCGGCTCAAGGACGAGGGCCGGCTCGATCCGGAGCAGGTCTCGTTCGGCAAGTACCACAACGTCACGGCGGCGCTCGACGTGGCGCGCAGCGCGCGCACGCTGCTCGGGGCGAACGGGATCACGCTCGAGTACCCGGTGCTGCGTCACGCCAACAACCTCGAGTCGGTGCTGACATATGAGGGCACGCACGAGATGCACACGCTGGTGCTCGGCCAGGCGCTGACCGGCGTCGCCGCGTTCGCCTGAGCGCCCGTCGCGCGGCTTCATACCATCGACTCAACTCGCCGGCGCGATTTCGTGCCGGCGACCGTGGCCGGCGACAGGCGCCGCTTCAGATACTCGGCCGGCGATGCGACGACGCCCCGGCTCAGAGACGGTCGTGCGGTTCTCGCCCGACGGGTTCGACCCGCCGGGCGCGGTTCGCGCGCTGTGGCTCGAGCAGGCGCTCGCCGACGAGCCGCCGACGCCGCTCGAGGACCTGCCGGCGCGCGCCGACGTCTGCATCGTCGGCGGCGGCTACACCGGCCTCTGGACCGCGCTCGCGCTCAAGCGGCGCGACCCGTCGCTCGACGTCGTGATCGTCGAGGGCGACATCTGCGGCGGCGGCGCGAGTGGTCGCAACGGCGGCTTCGTGATGACCGCCTGGTCGAAGTTCTCGTCGCTGACCAAGCTCTGCGGCGTCGAGGCCGCGCTGCGCTACGCCCGCGCCGCCGAGCAGTCGGTCACGGCGATCGGCGCGTTCTGCGACGAGCACGGAATCGACGCCGGCTTCGACCAGCGCGGCTGGCTCTGGACCGCGACCAGCCCGGCCCAGGTCGACGCCTGGAACGACACCGTGGAGCGGCTGGCCGCCGCCGGCGCCGAGCCGTTCGAGCTGCTCGACCGCGACGAGGTCGCGCGCCGCTCGGGATCCCCGGCCCACCTCGCCGGCGTCTTCGATCCGGGGCCGGCGACGGTCCAGCCGGCGCGCCTGGCGCGTGGGCTGGCGGCCGTCGCCCGGCGCCAGGGGATCCGCGTCGTCGAGCGCGCGCCGATGACCGAGCTCTCCGACGGGACGCGCGTGCGCGTCGCCACGACGCGCGGCACCATCGAGGCCGACCGTGTCGTGCTCGCGATCAACGCCTGGGCGGCGGCGCTGCCCGAGCTGCGGCGGTCGCTGGTCGTCGTCGCCAGCGATGCCGTCGCGACCGATCCGGTTCCGGAGCGGCTCGACGCGCTCGGCTGGGAGCCTGGTCTGGCGATCTCCGACTCGCGGCGGCTGGTCAACTACTACCGCCGGCTCGCTGACGGGACAGTGATCTTCGGCAAGGGTGGCGGTGCGCTGGCGGCGGGCGGGCGGATCGCGCCGTGGTTCCACCGCCGCTCGGGCCGTGAGGACGAGGCGCTGGCGCACTTCCACCGCCTCTACCCGGCGCTCTGGGACGTCGGCGCGCGCGCGAGCTGGTGCGGGCCGATCGACTACTCGGTGACCGCGCTGCCGTTCTTCGGCCCGCTGCCCGGCCGGCCGGCGATCCTCGTCGGCGCCGGCTTCTCCGGCAACGGCGTCGGACCGTCGCACCTCGCCGGTGAGACGCTCGCCGCGCTCGCGCTCGGTGAGCAGCCGGAGGACGTCCCCGAGGCGCTGCTGCACCCGCCCGCCGGCGCGCTGCCGCCGGAGCCCTTCCGCTACGTCGGCGGCCGCGCCGTCCGCGCTGCGACCGCGCGCAAGGAGGCCGCCGAGGACGCGGGCCGCCGTCCCGCGCGCTTGCTGAGCGGCCTCGCGGCACTCGACCCGACCGGCTTCGTCGACCGTGGCTGACCGGACGTTCATACGATCGTCTGACCTTGGGAGCGCGTTTCGTCTGGCTCTCCCATTGCCTCCATACGGCCCGGTGGCGGAAGCTCGGATCTCGACCCCCGACCAACCGAGGAGTGGACGTGCAGGCAGACAGTGAGCATCGCAACCGCTGGCGCAGGGCGCAGGAGCGTTGCGCCGAGGAGGGCCTCGACGCGCTGCTCGTCTGGTCGCGCGGCGGCGGCATCGCCGACTCGTTCGCCGACGTTCTCTACCTGGCGAACCACTACTCGCCCTTCCCGCTGATCGCCGACATCCCCGGCCACTGGTCGGGGCGCGCCCACTCGGCGGTGCTGCTGCCCGCCAGCGGTGAGCCGACGCTGATCGTCGACCACCCCGACTGGCGCCGTGACCTCGTCGCCGTCGAGGACGTCCGCTTCGCGCTCGACCTGCCCGCGACCGCCGCCAAGCTGCTGGCCGAGCGCGGCCTCGCCGGTGGGCGTGTCGGACTCGTCGGCCGCAACGCGATGCTCGCCGGCGTCAAGGACGCGCTCGTCGAGGCGGCCGCCGGCACCGAGCTGGTGCCGGCCGACGACCTGATCGAGCGGCTGCGCGCCGTCAAGAGCCCGCACGAGCTCGACCTGCTGCGTGCCTCGGCGGCCGCCGGCGATCGCGTCGTCGGCGCGGTGATCGAGGCGGCGCTGCAGCCGGGCACGACCGAGGCCGAGGCGGTCGCGGCGGGCTACGCGCTCGCGGTCTCGGAGGGCATCGCGCTCTACGACGCGGCGATCGCCTCCGGCCCGAACAGCGACTACTACGCCTACGGGCGACTGCCGTCGTGGACGCGCCGCCCGCTCGAGGCCGGCGACCTCTTCCACATCGACACCTACGGGGCGCTCGACGGCTACCTCTACGACTTCGCCCGCTGCTGCGTCGTCGGCGGCAGCCCGACGGCCGACCAGATCACGGTCATGGAGGCCGTGATCGACGCGGTCCACGCGGGCGTTGACGCGGTCGCGCCGGGCGTCCCGGTCGGCGCGATCTATGACGCGACGCACGCCGTGCTCGTCGAGCGCGAGATGACGCCGCCCGACGGCGACGGCGGCGACGACGGCCTGCTGTCGGCGCTGACGATCAGCTTCCCGGCGCACGGCCACTCATACGGGATGGGCTGGGAGCGCCCGTGGTTCGTACCCGGCGGCGAGGAGCCGCTGGTCGAGGGGATGTGCATCGGCGTGGAGGGGATGGCGGGCCGCACGGGGGTCGGCTCGGCGAAGTTCGAGCAGGACGTGATCGTCACCGCCGACGGGGCGGAGCTGATCACCAAGCTCGAGACCCACTTCTGGTAGGCGACCCAGCAAGCACGAAAGGCGTTCACCGTGGCCACTGACTCCGCAACCCTCCGTCACCGGCAGTCGTCGGGCCTGGTACGGGCTGGCAAGCCGCTCGACGCGGCGCTGTTCAACTTCTTCGGCGCCACCTTCGGGCCGGTGATCGGCTGGGTGCTGCTGTTCGGGATCGGCTTCTACCCGGGCTCGAACCTGACGCTGACGATCCTGATCGCGTTCGCGCTGACGATCGGGATGAACCTCGCCTACGCCTTCTTCGCCGCGATCATGCCGCGCTCCGGCGGTGACTACGTCTTCATCAGCCGAACGTTCCATCCCTGGATCGGCTTCGCGATGAACGCCTCGTTCATGGTCTGGCTGACCTTCTACATCGGCACCGCCGGCGCGCTGTTCGGCCAGCTCGGCCTCGGCCCGGCGTTCCGCGTGCTCGCCGGCGCGACCGGCGACCTCAGCCTCGCCGAGGTCGGCGACTGGTTCAGCACCGACTGGGGCAAGTTCATCTCCGGCATGGCGATGATGGCGATCACCGGCCCGGTGGTGATCGCCGGGCGCCAGGGCCTGCGCACCTACTTCCGCTTCCAGCGGATCGTCTTCATCGCCGCCGGCCTGACGCTGGTGGTCACGATCGTCGCGATGATCATCATGAGCACCGACGGCTTCCAGTCGTCGTTCAACGGCTACACCGCCAAGTTCTCCGGCGAGCAGGGCGCCTACGACACGGTCGTTGCCGCCGGCGGAGGCCACGGCGAGTTCGACCTCAAGCAGACGCTGCTCGCCGCGACCTGGCCGTTCTACGGCGCCGCCTTCCTCGTCCAGTCGGCCTTCTGGGCCGGCGAGGGGCGGACCGGCCTGCGCGCCCAGCTGATGGGCATCACCGGCCCGTTCGTCGCCGCGATGTTCGTGATGCTGCTGGCCGTCATCGTCGGCACGAACGTCTTCGGCGTCGACTTCCTGACCGGCCTCGCGCTCGGCGATCCGGCCGCCTACGGCTTCACCTCGGCGCCGTACTTCGCCGAGCTGACCGCGGCCTGGACCGGTCCGGTGATCGGCATCGCGATCACGCTCGGGCTCGGCGCCTGGCTGATCAGCTACGTGCCGTTCATCACCGTGATGGTCACGCGCAGCATGCTCGCGTGGTCGCTCGACGGCGTCGCTCCCGCCTGGGTCGGCCGCGTCGACTCGCGCAACTCGAACCCGGTCAACGCGACTTTGATCACATTTGGCTTCGGTACCGTGTTCCTGGTCCTGTACTCGTTCACGTCGACCTTCTCGGTGGTGACCGCGTTGCTTGGCTTCGCGCTCACGTTCCTGGTCACGTGCATCGCCGCGGCGGTCTTCCCGTACCGGCGCCGCGAGCTGTTCGACGGGTCGCCGGGCGACGTCCGCGTGCTCGGCATGCCGCTGATGTCGATCGCCGGAGTGGCCGGCACGCTCGGCCTGATCGCGATGATCGTGATCCTGATCTCCGATCCCAGCTCGGGGACGAACTGGGACGCCAACCGCTGGCAGGTGTACTCGGCCGGGATCATCATCGTGGTCTCCGCCGTCCTCTACGCGATCGCCGCGGCGGTGCGGCGGCGCCAGGGGATCGACATCGCCGCCTCCTACCGCGGCCTGCCGCCGGAGTAGGGATGCTCGGACGGCGGCGATCGCGCAACGGTGGTGGGGAGCGGCTGCGGATCTTCTTCGCGACCGACCTGCACGGGTCGGAGGTCTGCTTCCGCAAGTTCCTCGCCGCCGCCAAGGCCTACGACGCGCAGGTGCTGATCCTCGGCGGCGATCTGATCGGCAAGGGGCTGGTGCCGCTGGTGCCGGTCGACGGCGGCCACCGCGTCGGCGCGGGATCGGACGGCGAGCTGCTCGTCGGCGACGATGCGCTGCGCGCCTACGACCGCGCGGTCGCCGACCGCGGCGAGTACTGCGTGATCGCGGACGCCGACGAGGCGGCTGCGCTCGCCGCGGACGAGGCGCTGGTCGTCGAAGCGATCCACGCCGCAGCCCACCGGAGGCTCGAGCAGTGGGTCGAGCTGGCGAACGAGCGGCTCGCCGGCACCGGCGTGCGCTGCCACGTCACCGGCGGCAACGACGATCCCCAGGAGCTGCTCACGGCGATCCCCGACGAGGGCCCGTTCAGCTACAGCGAGGGGCGGCTGGTCGACCTCGACGGCGACGGCTCGGTCAAGCTCGCCAGCCTCGGCCTGAGCAACCCGACACCTTGGAACACCGCGCGCGAGGTGTCGGAGGATGAGCTGCTGGCGCGGCTGACCGAGCTCACCGACGCGGTCGACGACCCGTCGCGGGCGGTCTTCAACATCCACGTGCCGCCGAAGGCATCGGGCCTCGACCGCTGTCCGCTGCTCGACACCTCGACCTACCCGCCGACGCCGGTGATGATCTCGGGCGAGGTCCAGCTGACCGACGCCGGCAGCACCGCCGTCCGCACCGCGCTCGAGAACTGCCAGCCGGCGCTCAGCCTGCACGGCCACATCCACGAGTCGCGCGGCGTCGCGCAGATCGGCGACACGCTCGCCGTGAATCCCGGCAGCACCTACGGCCAGGGCGTGTTGCAGGGCGCGGTGATCGCCTGGAAGCCCGGCAGCGCGCCACGACACCAGTTCGTGTCGGGGTGAGCCCCACGGCCGCCACCGCCACCACCTGCCTGCTGTTCCAGGGCGACTGCGTCGCCGGCGACGACGACCGCAACGCGGAGCGCGCCGCCGACCTGGTGCGCGCCCACCCGCAGGCGGCGCTGGCCGTCTTCCCCGAGCTGTTCCTGACTAGCTATTCCGACGGCCTGCGCCGCGATCCCGACGAGCGGACCAAACGCGCCGTGGCGACGCTGGCCGCGGCGGCGCGCGACGCTGGCACGGCGGTGATCGCCGGCCTGCCGGGCCGTGTCGCGGCGGGCCGCACGAGCGCGGCGGTCTGCCTCGACGAGCATGGCGAGACGGTCGCGACCTGCCACAAGCAGCTGCTCTTCCGTCCCGAGCGTGAGACGCTCGTCGGCGTTCCCGGGCCACCCTGCCTGGTCGACCTCGCCGGCGAGCGCGTCGGGGTGATGGTCTGCTTCGACATGGAGTTTCCCGAGGTCGCGCGTCGGCTCGCGCTCGGCGGCGCGACGCTGCTCGTGACGGCCGCGGCCAACCCGCGGCCCTACCACGGCAACCACCGGCTCCATGCCCGGGCACGCGCGTTGGAGAACCGGCTGCCGCACGTCTACGTCAACCGCGTCGGTCAGGAGGAGGACGGCCTGGCCTTCTCCGGCGGCAGCTGCGTCGTCGACTGCGACGGCGAGGTCGTCGCGGAGCTTGGCCCCGACGGCGAGGGGGTACTGGTGACAGAGCTGCCGCCAAGGCCGCCGGCCGGCGACGACCCGCTCGACTACGTCGCGGTCGCCCGCACGCTCGCCGACAACGCCAACCACGAGGAGGCGCCATGAGCAACGAGCTGCGCGACGCAGCGGACATCGTCGCCGAGACGCGGCGGCTGCTCGCCGCCGCGCGGGATGCCGGAGTGCCGCTGCGCGCGCTCGGCGGCGCGGCGATCGCGCTGACCTGCCCGTCCGCGCACCGGCCGCCGCTGCGCCGCTCTTATGGAGACATCGACCTGATCGCCGGCTCGCGCGACCGCGCGGCGATCGTCGCCGCGTTCGAGGAGGCCGGCCTCAGCCCGGACACCGGCTTCAACGCCCTCCACGGCGCCGACCGCGTCTGGTTCTGGGAGCCCGTGCGCGGCTACAAGGTCGAGGTCTTCCTCGACCGAGTCAGCATGTGCCACACGCTCGAGCTGGCCGACCGGATCGAGCTCGGCGACGCCGCGCTCGCGCCCGCCGACCTGCTGCTGCTCAAGCTCCAGGTCGTCGCGATGACCGACAAGGACCTGCAGGACGCGATCGCGCTGCTCTGCGACCACGAGATCGCGCCGGACGGCATCGACGCGGACTACGTCTGCGAGCTGCTGGCGTCCGACTGGGGCTGGTGGCGAACCGCCACCGAGAGCCTCGACAAGATCGCCCAGCGGATCGCCGCGATCGCCGCCGACGCGCCGCCTGACGTGCCCGGGCTGGCGGCGGCGGGGGAGCGCGCCGAGACGCTGCGCGCGGCGATCGACGCGCACTCGAAGTCGCGCCGCTGGCGGTTGCGCGCCCGTGTGGGCGAGCGGATGCGCTGGTACGAGGAGCCGGAGGAGGTTGCGGGCTGAGCGCGCCTCCCTAGAGTGAGATGGCGCTGACGGTACGCGAGCTAACCGAGATCCCCTACCTGCGGACGCGCCTGATCGCTGGCGAGCGAGGCGCCGACCGCCCGATCGCCTGGGCGCACAGCATCGAGATCCCGCGTCCGTGGGAGTGGCTGGAGCCGGGCGACTTCCTGATGACCGTCGGCCTCGGCATCCCCGCCGCCGCCGACGAGCAGGTCGAGTACGTCAAGAGCCTGGCCGGCGTCGGGGTCTGCGGCGTGGCGATCGGCGAGCGGATGAAGGCCCCGCCGCTGACCGACGAGATGCTCGCGGCGGCCGACGAGCTCGAGCTGCCGCTGCTGATCACCGCCTACGAGGTCCCGTTCATCCAGGTCAGCCGTGCCGTCGCGGCCGGCAACGCCGGCGCCGACCACGCCCGCGTCATCGGCTCGATGCGCGTCTACGACCGGGCGCGGCTGGCCGTCGCGCGCGGGTCCTCGCCGAGCGACCTGCTGCGTGACCTCGGCGACGACCTCGACTGCCGCATCTATGTCTGCGAGAACGACCGCGGCGGTGCGCCGCTGCAAGGGGAGGACCCACCGCCGCCGGCTGCGCGCGACGCGCTGCTCGCCGCCCTTGCCGAGCGCGACGGCATGCTGCCCGGCATCGTGCGGCTGCCGCTGGGCGAAAGCACGTTGCTGCTGCTGCCGATCCCGGCGCGCAGCCCGGCGTCGCTGCTCGTCCTGCCGCACGCGTCCGCGGAGCCACCGCCGTTCGCGATCCTCCAGCACGTCGCGACGGTCGCCGCGCTCCAGCTGGAGCGGCTGTGGGCGACGCGCGAGGAGCTGCGCCGGCTCGGCAGCGAGACCTTCGCCCACCTCGTCGACCGTCGCATCGCCGGTCCCGCGGCGGCGGCCCAGCTGCAAGCGCACGGGCTCGAGCAGGGCCCGTTCACGGTGCTCGCGGCCGCGCGCCGCGGCGAGGACGGCCGCAGCGGCTGGCTCCACCACGCGCTCGCCGACCGCGCCGTGCCGAACGTGCTGCTGCGCCGCGACCGCACCCTCTACTGCCTGCTGCCCGACGACGAGCAGACGGTCGCGATCGTCACCGAGCTGCTCGGCGACGCCGACGGGATCGGCGTCAGCGCGTCGTTCGACACGCTCGACCACGTCCGCCGCGCGACTCAGGAGGCGCGCTGGGCACTCGACGCCACGCGCGTCGACGACAACCGCGTCGTCCGCTACGGCGAGGAGCGCTCGGCGCTCGGCCCGCGCTCGATCGCCGAGGCGCAGGCGGTCGTCGACCGCGTGCTCGGCGCGGTGATCGACTACGACGAGCGCAACGACGGCGAGCTGGTCGAGTCGCTGGCGGTCTTCCTGCGCCAGAACCGCTCGTGGCAGCGGGCCGCCGCCGAGCTGTACGTCCACAAGCAGACGCTCGTCTACCGGATGGGTCGCGTCGAGGAGCTCAGCGGCCGCAAGCTCAACGACACCGCGGGCGTGACCGAGCTCTGGCTGGCGCTCGAGGCTCACGAGCGGCTCCGCTCCCAGCCATGACCAGTGGCGCTGGTAGCGTCGCGCCGGTGCGCGGGCTGTTCGTCACCTTCGAGGGCATCGACCGGTCGGGCAAGACGACCCAGTCCCGGCTGCTGCTCGACGCCCTCGGCGACGACGCCGTCGGGGTCCGCGAGCCGGGCGGCACCACGGCGGGCGAGCGGATCCGCGCGCTGCTCAAGGACCCGGCCGTCGAGCTGTCGCCGCAGGCCGAGGCGCTGCTGTTCGCCGCCGCCCGCGCCGAGCTGGTCGCCGGGGTCATCCAGCCCGCGCTGGCCGCCGGCAAGGTTGTCGTCTCCGACCGCTTCCTCGACTCGTCGCTCGCCTACCAGGGCGCCGCGCGCGGACTCGGCGTCGAGGAGGTCGAGCGCGTCAACGGCTTCGCGACCGCCGGCCTGCGCCCTGATCTGACGCTGCTGCTCGACATCGACACCGCCGCCGCCGGCCAGCGCGGCGCCGTCGAGGACGACCGCTTCGAGCAGGAGGGCGCCTCGCTCCAGCGGCAGGTGGCCGCCGCCTACGAGCAGCTCGTCGTCGCCGATCCGGACCGCTGGCGGCGGATCGCCGCGGACCGCGATCCGGCCGAGGTGCACGCCGACGTGCTGGCCGCGGTCGAGGCGGCGCGGCAGGTCGCATCGTGACCGTCGTCGCCGGCACCGAGTCGCACCCACAGGCACGGATGACGCTCTCGTCGGCGCTCGCCGGCGGCGCCTCGCACGCCTATCTCTTTCACGGGCCCGCCGGGGTCGGCAAGCGGACCGCGGCGCGGGCGTTCGCCGCCGAGCTGCTCGCCGCCGGCTCGTCCGACCCCGACAACGCGCGCCACCGGGTGCTCGACGGCGCCCACCCCGACCTGACCTGGGTCAAGCCGACCGGCGCCCACGTGATGCGCACCGATGATGTCGCCGATCCGGTCGTGTCCGCCGCGACACGCACGCCGTTCGAGTCGCAGAAGCGCGTCTTCGTGCTCGAGCGTGTCGACACGATGAACGACGAGGTCGCCAACCGGCTGCTGAAGACGCTCGAGGAGCCGCCCGCGTTCGTCCATCTGATCCTGCTCACCGACTCGCTCGGCCAGGTGATCCCGACGGTCGTCTCGCGCTGCCAGCTGGTCCGCTTCGACCCGCTGCCGGCGCCGCGGATCGCTGAGGCGCTGGTGGGGGAGGGTGTGCCGGCCGAGCGCGCCGCGGCCTGCGCCCGCCTGGCGCTCGGCAACGGCGCCCGTGCCCGGTTCCTCGCCACGGACGAGGGAGCGATGCTGCTCGCCGACGTCGACCGGCTCGTCGGCCGCGCGCTCGCCGGCGGCGGTCAGCCGGCGGGCGAGTCCGAGGCCTGGCGCGGCCTGCTCGACCGCGCCGAGGAGCGCCGCGCCGCCGCGGAGGCGAGCGTCGCCGAGCAGGCCGCCGCGCGCCTGGAGACTGAGCCCAAGGGCCGTGAGCGCAACGCACTCGAGAAGCAGTTCGAGGACGCTGCCAAGCGCGACGGCCGCCGTGCCCGGACCGAGCTGCTGGAGCTCGGCCTGACGCTCGCCGGCCTGCGCTTCCGCGACCTGCTCTGCATCGCCGAGGGCGCCGAGGAGGCCGCGCTCGACCGCGCCGGGGCGCAAGCCCTGGTCGCGGGCGGGGACGTCGCCGTCGACCCGCGCCGCCTGCGCGTCGCGACCGAACGCTGCGAGGACACGCGCCAGGCGCTCGAGGTCAACGTGACCGAGGACCTAGCGCTCGAGGCGCTCGGCTTCCGCCTCGCCCGCCTCGTCGGCGCTTCGGCCTAGCTGGCCGCACGGCGCTCGAGCACGGCCGCCGCGCCGCGGCACCACACGATCCGCCGCGGCCCGACATTCCGGACGCGGCGCAGCAGCCGCCCCTCCGCGTCGAGGAAGTCAACGTCGAGCGCGAACCGCATGCCGAAGGTGTGGATCGAACGGCAGCCGGGGAGCAGCAGTCCGCAGTCCGGCGGCAGCTCGTCGAGCCAGGCCAGCCCGAGCAGCCGCGCCCGCGCCGAGCGGGCGACGAGGACGCGCGGGCAGTCGGGGCGGGACAGGAGCTCGAGCTTGCGCAGCCGTGTGGGGACCATGCGGTGGTAGGGCGCGTAGCGGCGTTCTCTGCCCCCGGCGCGTGTCGGGCGGGTGTCCCTCGGCCGATCGTATGGACGGCGCGGCCCGCGTTCGTCGCATCCCTCAGTTGCGGCGGCTCCGGCGTTGGCCCAAGATCCGCCGTCAGGATGAGCGGAACGACCCTGCCACCCGAGCGCTGCGACGTGGTCGTCGTCGGCGGCGGCATCGTCGGCCTCTCGGTCGCGCGCGAGCTGACGCGGCGCGACCCCGGCGCGAGCGTCGCGGTGATCGAGCGCGAGCCGCGGATCGCGGCGCACCAGACCTCGCACAACTCGGGCGTCGTGCATGCCGGGATCTACTACCGGCCCGGCTCGCTGAAGGCCGAGCTGTGTGTCGGCGGCGCGCGCGAGTTGCGCGAGTACTGCGTCGAGCGCGCGATCGCCTACCGCGAGGTCGGCAAGGTGATCGTCGCGCTCGACGACTCCGAGCTGCCGGCGCTCGCTGCCCTGCATGAGCGCGCGACCGCCAACGGCGTGACGGGCCTGGAGCGGATCGGTCCCGAGCGGCTGCGCGAGCTGGAGTCGGCGGTGCGCGGCGTCGCCGCGCTGCACAGCCCGCACACGGCGATCGTCGACTACCCGGCCGTCGCGCGCGCCTATGCCGCCGACGTCGAGGCGGCCGGCGGCTCGATCGCGCTCGGCTGCGCGGTCGAGCGCATCGACGGCGACGGGCGCGAGGCCGTCGTCCACCACTCGGGTGGCACGACCGTCGCCGGCTACGCGATCGTCTGCGCCGGCGCCTGGGCTGGACGGCTCGCACCGCCCGACCCCGACGCCCGCTTCGTCCACTTCCGCGGCGCCTACAAGCAGCTGCGCCCGCGGCGCGACGATCTCGTCAACGGGCTCGTCTACCCGGTCCCGGACCCGGCGCTGCCGTTCCTCGGGATGCACTTCACGCGTACTGTCGACGGCCGCATGATCCTCGGTCCGACGGCGCTCGCCGTAGGGGCGCCTGACGCCTACCGGGTCCGCCGGCTCGCCCCGCGCGACGCCGCCGCGGCGCTGCGCTGGCCAGGCACCTGGCGGATGGGTCGGCGCTGGTGGCGGACCGCCCTGCGCGAGCTCTCGACCGCCGCCAGCGGCCGCTCCTTCCTGGCCGACGCCCGCCGCTACGTGCCGGCGCTCGAGCGTGGCGACCTCGTGCCCGCTGGCGCCGGCGTCCGCGCGCAGCCGGTGGCGCGCGACGGCTCGCTGGTCGACGACTTCCTGCTCACCGTCCAGGGGCGCGCGCTGCACGTCATGAGCGCGCCGTCGCCCGCGGCAACCTCGTCGCTGCCGCTCGGCCGGCTGATCGTCGACCGCACACACGCGGCGCTCGGGCTCGGCGGCACCGGGCAGCGGGGGAGGGCGGCATGAGCGACGCGATGCCCGGGGTGCTCATCGACGGCCGCTGGCGCGACGGCGGCGGCCGCACCGTCCTCGAGGCGCGCAACCCGGCGCGCCCGGCCGAGGTCCTCGGGACGTTCGTCGAGGCGAACCGCGACGACGTCGCCGACGCCTGCGCGGCGGCCGAGGCCGCGCTCCGCGACTGGCGGCGGACGTCGCCGATCGAGCGTGGAGAAATTCTCTACCGCGCCGCCGAGCTGTTCGCCGCCAGCAGCGAGCGGCTCGCCTCCGACCTGACGCGCGAGGAGGGCAAGACGATCGGCGAGGCGCGCGTCGAGGTCCGGCGCGCGGTCGGCCTGCTGCGCTACTTCGCCGGCGAGACGGCCCAGCCCGCCGGCGAGGTCTACCCGAGCGCTGTCGTCGACCGCCACCTTTACACGGAGCGCGTCCCGCTCGGCGTCGTCGGCGCGATCACGCCGTGGAACTTCCCCCTGGCGATCCCGGTGTGGAAGATCGCGCCGGCGCTCGCGTTCGGCAACGCGATTGTCTGGAAGCCGTCGCAGCTGGTCCCGCGCACTTCGGTCAACGTTGTCGAGCTGCTGCACGAGGCAGGCGTGCCGCCAGGGGTCGTGAACCTCGTCACCGGTGGCCGCGACCCGGGCGAGGCGCTGGTCGCTGACCCGCGGATCGACGGGATCTCGTTCACCGGCTCGACCGCCGTCGGGCGCGCGATCCAGCGCGAGGTCGGCGGGCGCGACGTCAAGGTCCAGCTCGAGCTCGGCGGCAAGAACCCGGTGATCGTGATGGAGGACGCCGACATCGAGCTGGCCGTCCGGGAGACGGTCCGTGGAGCGATGCTGTCGACCGGGCAGCGCTGCACCGCGACCAGCCGCGCCATCGTCGTCGGCGACCCGGACCGCTTCACCGAGTCCCTGCTGCCCGCGGTCTCGGCGTTGCGCGTCGGCGACCCGTTGGCGCCCGGCACCGACGTCGGTCCGCTGGCGTCGGCCGCGCAGTACGAGACGGTGCTCTCCTACTTCGGCGTCGCCCGGGACGAGGGTCACGAGCTGGCCGCCGGCGGCGAGCCGATCGATCTCGACGGCGGCTACTTCGTCGCGCCGACCGTCTACACCGGCGTCGCGCCCGAGTCACGGATCGCGCGCGAGGAGGTCTTCGGCCCGCTGCTCGGCGTGATCCAAGCCGGCTCGATCGAAGAGGCGGTGGGGATCGCCAACGCGGTCGACTACGGCCTGTCGGCCGCCATCTTCACCCGCGACATCGGCCGCGCGTTCGAGTTCGCGCGCGAGATCGAGGTGGGAGTCGTCCACGTCAACTCCGAGACCGCCGGCACCGAGCCGCAGGTCCCGTTCGGCGGCATGAAGGACTCCAGCTCGCATTCGCGCGAGCAGGGCAAGGCGGCGCGCGACTTCTTCACCGAGGTCAAGACCGTCTACGTCGACATGCCCAAGGTCGCGGGCTAGCATCGACCGGGTGCAGCCCGCCCGCCGACCGGCAGCAGCGCCGAGTTGATCGAGCAGCTCGCGGCGATCGTCGGCGACGAGCACGCGCTTGCCGGCACCCCCCGCCCGTACGGCAGCGACGGCACCGGCGACACGTTCGGCTTCGAGGGACGCGCCGATGCGGTCGTGCGGCCGGCCGACGCCGAGCAGGCGCGCCGCGTCGTCGCCTGGTGCTACCGGCATGACGTGCCGATCGTCCCGCGCGGCGGCGGCACCGGCCTCTCCGGCGGCGCGGTGCCGATCGACGGCGGCGTGGTCGTCTCCCTGGAGCGCCTGACGACCGTCCACGCGCTCGACCCGGCGCTCTGGCGGATGCACGTCGACGCGGGCGTAGCGACCGCCACGGTCGCCCGGCTAGCGCGCGAGAACGGCCTGCTGTTCCCGCCCAACCCCGGCGCCGCCGAGCAGTCGCAGATCGGCGGCAACGTCGCCACCAACGCCGGCGGGCCGCGCGCCTTCAAGTACGGCGTCACCGGCCGCTGGGTGACCGGTGTGGAGGCGATCGTCGCGCCCGGCGAGCTCGTCCGCGTCGGCGGCTTCGCGCGCAAGGACGTGGCGGGCTACGACCTGCGCAGCCTGCTGATCGGCTCCGAGGGCACGCTTGGGATCGTCACGAGCGTCTGGCTTTCGCTGCTGCCGGCACCCGAGACGGTCGCGGCCGTCGTCGCCTTCTATCCGGACGTCGCCGCCGGCTGCCGCGCGATCGAGGCCGTGCTGGCGGCCGGGTTGCAGCCGGCGGCGATCGAGTTCGCGGACGGCGGCGTGGTGGAGGCGGTGCGCGGATCGTTCCCGGAGCCGCTCGACGACGCCGCCGGCTTCATGGTGCTGCTGGAGATCGACGGCTCGGCGGCGGAGGTCGAGCGCATCCGCGCCGAGGCGGTCGAGGTGCTCGCCGACGGCGCGCTGACGCTGCTCGCCCCGGAGGACGCCACCGCCGCCCGCCGGCTCGAGCGCTGGCGCGATGGCTTCTCCGGCGCGGTCACCTCGGTCCGCGGCGGCAAGCTCAGCGAGGACGTCGCCGTTCCCCTCGACCGTCTCGCCGAGATCGTCGACGCCACCGTCACGATCGGCGCCGAGCACGGCCTCCAGGCCTGCAGCTGGGGCCACGCCGGCGACGGCAACGTCCACGCCACCTTCCTCGTCCGTCCCGACGACGCCCGCGAGCGCAGCGCCGCCACGGCCGCCGCCGAGCAGGTCTGCGACCGCGCCGTCGCTCTCGGGGGCACCTACTCCGGCGAGCACGGCACCGGCTGGCTCAAGCGCGGCCGCCTCGAGCACCAGTGGGGACCGACCGCCAGCGCCCTCCACGACTCCATCAAGCAGGCCTTCGATCCCAAGGGCCTCTTCAACCCCGGCAAGAAGCGCTGACCCCACACCCAGCCCCACCGCTAGAATCGCCGCTCCCGCCGACGTAGCTCAGTTGGTAGAGCACTTCACTCGTAATGAAGGGGTCCCCGGTTCGAATCCGGGCGTCGGCTTAGGGAAAGCCCTGGAAATCAGCTACTTCTCCTGTGCTGCTGCAGCAGATAGGCTCCGGATTTCCCAACTGGATTTCCCTATGGGCCTGAAGTGGGGGCGGCCCAGCGGCCCCTTCTTCGCCGGGCTAGGTGGTCTGGCCTGCGCCCAGGCGCGCCATCTCCTGGCTCACCTCGGTTTCGCTGATGCCGTGCGAAGCGCCGTAGGCGTTGTAGCCCTGCATCGCGAGACCGAGGCCCCAGCCACCCATCACCCACGCCGGCCAGAAGTAGCCGCCGCCGGTCAGTGCCCAGATCGCCACCATCAACACGTTGACGGCCACATAGGAGACGAGGGACTGCTTGAACGCCTGTTTGCGCTTCAGGCTGGATACGGCTCGGTCGCGCAGATCAGGGCTGGTGTCGGGGGTGTCCATGCTTGGTCCTTTTCTCGGTGGGCTGACCCTCGACCTATCGGCTTGGGGCTCTTGGCGCTTTAGCTAAGCCTGGATCACCGGGCCCACGCGGCGGTCAGCGCCGGGGTCGCCCTCCTCCGCCGAGGCCTACTACCGAAGGTGCCCTTACCGGGACGACTGCGGCTACCTCGACGCTCTCGTGCAACACACCGCGACTCGGTCCTCGAACTACCGTCGAGCCTCGACCCGGCGTGCCGACGGCGACGTCCCACGCGTCATCGGCGCGCCCGTCATCGACGAGCTCAAGCCGATGATCATTCCCTTGGTCGCGGTCCTCCGGGCGAGGCAAAAAACTCCTCCCACCGCTGACCTGTGGGGACAGCGGGCGATGATCGGCCGCTTTCGCTACATCCTCACGAACGCCTTCACTGTCGAGGATCTCGGAGCCGAGCTGGAGTTGATCGACCGGGCCGTTCGCGACCCCGACGAGCGGCGACCCGATCCACGACCCGGCCGGGAACGCTTCTTCCGCCGCGAGGCGGACGTCTGGGTGCTCGCCGTCGTTGAGTTCGGCGAGCAGCCTGCCATCATCATTACTGTGTTCTCAACCGACCAGCCACCTAGCTGACATGGCAGTCGCAACCGTCCACATACACGCAGCGGACCTCAGGCTCGACGGAACTTATGAGCCGATCGGCGACGTGCTCTACCTCTCGAGTGCCGACGATGACAAGCACGCTTCGGCTCAGCAGACTCCCGAGGGGCACGCCGTGCGGCTCGACGACCAAGGTCGAATCACCCACTTGACCGCGATCAACGCCAAGTGGCTACTTGACCGCGACGGCGCGCTCATCGCGACGTTGCGCGACGGCCGACGCCTCTTCCTAGCCCGCGACGATGTCGCGGACACCATCGACTGAGTATCCGCCGCGGCGCTCGTCACGCTGATCTGGTCCATGGCTCTCGGCACACCTCGGGATCATGCAGCCCGCCCGCCCGCGTCTCGCCCTGCTTGGGGGGCGGTCGGCGGACGGGCGAGGAGCATGAGTACGGCGCTGGCCTCCTACGACTCGTAGCGCTGAGCCCGCAACGCGGCGCGCGTCGGGAACACGAAGTCCTCGATCCGGTGGACGAGGCCGTGGATCGCGAGCCGGTTGGCGGCGTCCTCGACTCTAGACGGCTGGTTTCGTTGACGTGGAGCTTTATCTCGTCCAGGTGCCAGAAGCCGGGATCGTCGAGAAGGATCATCAACACCGCTCGCTCGGCGTCATGCTCCAGCGCCTCGACCGACACCATCTTCGGCTGGGTAGTCTCGTCGTGCATGGGAGGCACACCTCCTGTGTAGGCCCCCGGTTGCGGTTGCCGCCGCGCCGGGGGCCGCTTGATGGGATGAGGGCACCATAGCGCGTACTGATGACGGATCGCTAGTTATTTATCGCCTGGACTTCAAGGCGGGCGACTGAAAGCTTGCGACCGATGGCAAGAGGCGACGATCCGCAGGCCGCGCTTGGCGACGCGATCCGTGAGCTGCGGAAGAAGCGCAAGGCCACCCAGGAGGACTTGGCCCATGAGGCAGGCGTGACCGTCGGGACGCTCTCGTTGATCGAGCGCGGCAAGTCGAACCCGGCTTGGGGAACCGTCAAGCGGATTGCCAAAGCGCTCGACACGACGATGGGCGACCTCGCGAAGCAGGTCGACAAGCACGAGGGGTAGCCGGCCGCGCTCTGCAACTGTCTGTGCCGGGCCGCGGGCCCAGCACGACGACGGTCAGAACGGGAGTTCGGCCGAGTCCAGGGCGGGCCAGGGCGCGACCGAGCTACGTGCTCGGAGGTCGGCATCCCGACCAACCACCGCCTCGAGCGTCTCGGCCAGTGGATCGATGGGCCCGATCGGCTCGCGCTCCAGGGCCCACCGCAGGGTCGTGGCGACGAACGACCGCAGCGTGGTGTCGTCGATCACGGTCGGGTTGAGCGCGCGCTCGAGGGCCAGTCCGTAGAGCGACGCGCCGATCGTGCGCGCCGCGATCTCCGGCGTCCAGCGGAGTTCGCGACCGAGGTTGGTTGCGACCCGCGCGAGGAGCTCGGCAAGCTCGCCTAGAACGGCCTCGTGGGCGGCGGCGAGATCCTGTGCGTCGCGGCTGTCTGTCTGGTGCGCTCGGAAGGTCAAGGACGCCTGCACGAGGAGCGGCCAGTCCGGCCAGCCTTCGGCGACGCGGACGTACCGGTCAGCGAGCTCCGCGACCGCCGGCTCCAATTCGTTGAACGCGTCCGGCAGCCGCCGCAGTTCGTGTGTCGCCTCCTCGGCAAGCTCGCGAACCACCGACACGAACAGATCCTCCTTGTCGCGAAAGTGCGAGTAGATCGACCCGGTCGTGACGCCGGCGTTGCTCGCGATCTCGTTCAGCGCTGCTCGGTAGTAGCCGTCGCGTGCAAAGACGTCCCGCGCTGAGCACAGCAGCCGCCACCGCGACTCGAAGCGCTTCTCCGGGTTCGAGGGCATCCACCGAAGGTAGTCAGGCCAACGCACGCAGTGGGCGATGAACGGAGGGGAGGGACCGGATGGGCTGGATCCATACCCATGTCACCGCGTAATCGCGGTTGTTGCCGCCAACTAATGTCTCGTTAGTCTCGCTCCTGGAGCGGGATTGCGGCGCAGCGACGAGCCGGAGAAGTTCTCGAGCTGCGTGCAATAAGGTCGCCGTAGGCGCCAAACCGGGGTAAACGGCGCAATCCCAGGCCCCAAGCCAAACCCGCCGCTATTTACTCCCCAGAACGGCGAATAAGTTCGCCGTTTCGCGCATTTTCCTCGCGTCCGTCCCGTAGGCCGTGTAGGCGGCCGCCGGGGGGCCTGCAGCCGTGCTCATACGACGCATCGCCAGACGATGCGCCCAGATCGCGAACACGACGGCTCCCCGCCGAGCGCCGGTGCGCTCGTCGAGCCCCTGCTCGACGCCGACGCCGTCGCCCAACTGCTCTCGGTCAAGCCAAGCTGGGTCTACGAGGCCGTCCGATCGCGGCGCATTCCACACGTCAAGATCGGACGCCACATCCGCTTCGTGCGCTCAGACCTAGAGGCGTGGGTCGAGCTCAGGTCCCGTCCTGTTGACGGATCCGCCCGCGCGCTTGCCCATCCCCCTCGCGAGCGCGTGTGATCGCCAGCTCGACGGAGGTCAGCGAGCCGCCGCCCGGTGCAGACGACACCGTCACGGAGTGGGCGAGCTTGGAGATCAGGAACAAACCGCGTCCGCCGACGTGCGTCGCGGGATCGGGCAGCCTGGGTTCGTAGCGGTATCCCGGTCCGCGGTCGCGGATCTCGAACACCGGCCGGAGGCCAGCGATCGCGTCCGGGTCGGTGCCCCTGAAGCACCACTTGATCTGCAGCGCCTCGGCACTCATATGCTCGCCAACATCCCAGACGTTCCTACCCTGCGCTTGCGTGCCTTGAACGGACGATGTCGTCGGGCCATGGTGCTGGCGTTGGTAGCCTGCGCGGCAGGTGTGCCGGGAAGACTGGTCGGCGGTCCGTTGTCGATCCGTTAGGAGGCCTTCCCGCCGTGAGTGAGACCGAGACCGGCAAGGTCGTTCGCGAGAGGCTCGGCGCGGCCGCGGAGTACGTCCGTGACGAGACGGTCGGCGGGGCGATCTTGTTGGTCGCAACGGTCGTGGCGCTGATCTGGGCGAACGTGGGCGGCAGCTACCAGTCGCTCTGGTCGACCGAGTTGACGTTGGGCGTCGGCGGGCTTTCGATCACCGAGGATCTCCAGCATTGGGTCAACGACGGGTTGATGGTGCTGTTCTTCTTCGTCGTCGCGCTCGAGGTCAAGCGCGAGCTGGTCGTCGGCGAGCTGGCGGATCGGCGGGCGGCTTTGGTGCCGGTGCTCGGCGCGTTCGGTGGGGTGGTGTTGCCGGCGGCGATCTTCCTGGCGATCGCGACGACGTTCGGCGATCCAGGCGCTGCTGACGGTTGGGCGATCCCGGCGGCGACCGACATCGCGTTCGCGGTCGGCGTGCTGGCGCTGTTGAGCCGCTGGGTGCCGGCGGAGCTGAAGCTGTTGCTGCTGACGGTCGCGGTGGTCGACGACATCGTCGCGATCGCGATCATCGCCGTCTTCTACAGCTCGGACATCTCGGCGGTGTGGCTCGGCGGGGTCGCGGCCGGGCTGGTGGCGATCGCGGCTTTGCGGTTGGCGGGCGTGCGCGCGATCGCGGTCTATGTGGTGGTCGGCTTCGCGGTCTGGGTGGCGATGCTCGAGTCGGGCGTCCACGCGACGATCGCCGGCGTGGTCCTCGGTCTGCTGACGCCGGCGCGCCCGGTCGGCGGCCGGCCGGTGCTCGAGCCGCTCGAGCACCGCATCCACCCGTTCACGACGGCGATCGTCGTGCCGCTGTTCGCGCTCGCCAACGCCGGCATTGCGCTCAGCGGCGACATGCTTGCCGATGCCGCGGCCAGCCCGGTCGCCTGGGGCATCGTCGTCGGGCTGGTGGTCGGCAAGCTGATCGGAATCGCGACGACGATCCTGCTGCTGGTCCGATTCGGCGTCGGCCGGATCCCCGACACGATCCGCCCGGTCCACGTCTGGGGCATGGCCGCCGTCGCCGGCATCGGCTTCACCGTCTCGCTGTTCATCACCCAGCTTGCCTACGAGGCCCCGGCCGTCGTCGACGCCGCCAAGCTCGGCGTCTTCGCCGGCTCGATCCTCAGCGCCATCGCCGCAACGCTGATCTTCATGAGCGCTCGCCGCGACCGTTCGTCTCCGTAGGCAGGGTCGCTGGCGATTGGGTAATCCGGCCCATCTTTCGAACGGGGCCGCGACTGAGGCCGGCGCCGGTGTTTGAATCGGGCGCTCCCCTTCCCCGACAGTCTGGTGCCCCGTGAGACGCCGCAACGCCCATCTAGCCGCACTACTCGCCGTGGCCATCCTCGCTATCGGCGCCCCGGCGGCCAGCGAGGCCGTGACGGTGGGGGCGCCGCTGGACGTCGCCGCCAACACCAACCAGGGTTGCGAGGGGTTCTTGTTGATCCCCGCCCAGGTTCCCAACTGCACGTTCTTCGGCTTCGACGCCGCTGGGGCGTTCACGTCGCAGACTCCGCCCGGCCGCTGGATCGTCAACGAGGCGCGCGTGCGCACCGGGCCGCGTGTCGGGCCGATGGCCTTCGTCGCGTTGCGTGCCCTGCGCTCGAAGGCCGGCACCCAGGGGATCGCCTGCTGCACGACCGTCGCCGAGAGTCAGCCGTTCGTGCCGCAGCCAAACACGGTCAACACCGTCGCGGTGAGCATGCCGATGGTCAACACGGTCGAGCTGATCGACAACGAGCAGATCGAGGTCGTCGACTATCTCGGCATTACACTGCTCTCGCCCGCGAGCTCGGCGCCGCTGCTCCTGGCTCCTGGCTCGACGGCGATCGGCAGCTACTTCATTCCCGCCCTGCGTAACGGGCAGACCGGGGCGGGGCCGGGAACGTTCACCGCGCGCGTGCTCGTCAACGCCGAGTTCCAGCCCGCCGGGTCCGGGCCGCTGCCGCCGACGCCGGTCGCGCTGACCAACCCGTTCGCAGTCGCCCGCGAGGTCGAGCTGCTGCGCCGCGGGACGCTCGCGCGACTTGCCGCGACGGTTCCGAGCGCCGGACTGCTGCGCGCCGGCTCGCCCGCCCGCGCCCGGGTTGCGGGCGCGGCCGCGGCCGCCAAGAAGCGGCGCGTCGCGCCGAAGCGCAAACTCGTGAGCTCTAGGCGAATCAGGGTGCAGCACGCCGGCACCGTGCGCGTGAACATGCGCCTGTCCCGCTGGGGCCGCAAGCTGCTCACCAAGCGCGGCCGGCTCAAGCTCCCGATCTCCCTCACCTTCACGCCCACCAGCGGCGAGCCGTCGAAGACCTCGCGTAAGGTGATCTTCAAGCGGCCCGCGAAGCGCTGACCCGAGCCAGAACGCGCGGGCTAGCAGCAGCCGCCCTCGTCGTCGCAGCATCCGCCGCCGTCGGTGCGGTTCAGGTGCGTGTCAGCCATGTGCTCACCTCCTCGAGTGCGTCGGTGTTGACGTAGTAGAAGGCCCACAGTCCTTGGCGCTCGGAACCGACTATGCCGGCGTCGCGCAGGACCTTGAGGTGGTGGGAGACGGTCGGCTGCGAGAGGTCGAACAGTGGGACCAGCTCGCAGACGCAGACCTTGCCGGCGTGCTTGCGCAGCACGTCTACGAGTTGGAGCCGAACGGGGTCGCCGAGGGCCTTGGCGATCTTGGCCATCCGCTCGGCCTGGGCGCGCTCCACGTCGGGGTAGACGACCGGCTCGCAGCATGGCTGGCCGGCGGGGGCCTTGGTCTTGGGGGCTAGTTCCAAATCGACGGCCATCTATTCGAAGTTATCAATTGAATTGGTGATCGTCAATGGGTAGGATCGCGCGCCGTGACCACTCCGGCCCGTCCAGACCTCGCGCGCCGCGCCGCCGCTGAGGGCCTGGCGGCGTTCGCGCTCGTGTTCGCAGGCTGCGGTGCGATCGTCGCCAACGCGGTCTACGCCGACGCGCTGGGCGCGGTCGGCGTCAGCCTTGTCTTCGGGCTGATCGTGATGGCGATGATCTATGCGACCGGCCACCTGTCGGGCGCGCACATCAACCCGGCCGTGACGATCGCGTTCACGCTCACGCGCCACTTCCCGGCCCGCGACGCCGCTGCCTACGTCGGCGCCCAGGTCGCGGGCGCCACCGCGGCCGCGTTCGCGCTGCTGGCGATCTGGCCCGACCAGCCCGCCCAGCTCGGCGCAACCCTGCCGTCGGTCGGGGTTGGCAGCGCGTTCGTCTACGAGCTGATCCTGACCGCGTTCCTGATGTTCGTGATCGTTGCCGTCGCGACCGACACCCGAGCCGTCGGCGCGGCCGCCGCGATCGCGATCGGCGGCACCGTCGGCCTCGACGCGCTGTTCGGCGGACTCGTCACCGGCGCTTCGATGAACCCCGCCCGATCGCTCGGCCCGGCGCTCGCCTCCGGTGAGCTGGCCGACCTCTGGATCTACCTCACCGCACCCTTCCTCGGCGCCGCGCTCGGCGCCGCCGCCTACCAGCTGATCCGCGGCACCACACCGACACCGGAGAGGGGAGAGGGCGCAAATGGCGCACGTCCTGTTCGTCTGCCTGCATAACGCCGGCCGCTCGCAGATGAGCCAGGCGCTGTTCGAGCAGGCCGCCGCCGGCCGCCACAGCGCCAGCTCGGCAGGCACGACGCCGGGCGACCGGGTGCATCCCGAGGTCGTCGAGGTCATGGCAGAGATCGACGTCGACCTCGCCGACCGGACCCCTCAGCGCCTCACGACCGAGCTGGCCGAGCAAGCCGACGTCGTGGTGACGATGGGCTGCGGCGACGAGTGCCCCTACATCCCCGGCAAGCGCTACATCGACTGGCAGCTCGACGACCCGAAAGGGCGCCCCGTCGATGAGGTCCGAGCGATCCGCGACGACATCGCCGTTCGCGTCGCCGCGCTCGCCGACGAGCTGGATGGTTAGGTGATCGCGTGACCTCGCACACCGACCTGATCGTCGTCGGCGCCGGACAGGCCGGCCTCGCGACCGCCCGAGCGGCCCGCGACGCCGGGATGGAGACGGTCGTGTTGGAGGCCGCCGCGACGGCGGCGGGGTCGTGGCCGGGCTACTACGACAGCCTGCGGCTGTTCTCCCCGGCGCGCTACTCAGAGCTTCCCGGTCGCCGGTTCGGCGGCGATCCCGACCGCTACCCCACCCGCGACGAGGTTGTCGCCTACCTCACCGCCTACGCCGACGACCTCGGCGCAGACGTCCACTACGGCCACCGCGTCGAGCGCGTCGCCGTCGAGGACGGCCAGTTCGTCGCCCACGTCGGCGGGAGCGACTTCGCCGCCCCGTGCTTGGTCGCCGCGTCCGGTGCGTTCGGGCGCCCGCACCGCCCGAAGCTGACCGGCCTCGACAACTTCGCCGGCCAGGTGATCCATGCCGCCGACTACCGCTCCCCGGCGAGCGTGGACGGCCGGCGGATCGTCGTCGTCGGCGCCGGCAACTCTGCCGTCCAGATCGCCGTCGAGCTCGCCGCCACCGCGCACGTCACGCTGGCGACGCGCGGCCCGCTGTGGTGGTTGCCGCAACGGCCGCTCGGTCGCGACCTGCACTGGTGGCTGACCCGCACCGGCCTCGACACCCTGCCGGTCGGGCGGTGGCTCGACCGCTCGCAGCCCGTCCTCGACGACGGCCGCTACCGACAGGCGATCCGCGCAGGGGCGCCGGACCACCGGCCGATGTTCGACCGCCTCGACGGCAACACCGTCGTCTGGGCCGACGGCAGCCGCGAGCCAGTCGACGCGGTGATCCTCGCCACCGGCTACCTGCCCGACCTCGACTACCTCGCCGCCACCGACGCGCTCGACCCAGACGGACGGCCGCTGCACCGCGGAGGCGTCTCCACGACCGTCCCAGGCCTCGGCTACGTCGGCCTCGAGAAGCAGCGCGCGATCGCGTCCGCCACGCTGCGCGGCGTCGGCCGCGACGCCCGCCACGTCCTCGCCCGCCTCCCAACACCCGACCAAGCGCCCCGGTCGGCGCGGCAGGCGACCTGCTGCGCGATCCCCGCCCGGCAGTGACCGCAGCCGTAGGCTGCTGCAATGCCCGACTGGCTCGCTGCGGGACTGCTCGCCTTCGGGATCGCGACGCTGACCACCCCGGCCGGCGTCTCAGGGGCCGTGTTCCTCGTCCCGGTGCAGGTCGCGCTCGGCGTCCCCAACCCCACGGTCACGCCAACCAACCTCCTCTACAACGTCGTCGCGATCCCCGGCGCGCTCGCTCGGTTCGCCCGCGAGGCGGCGCTGCGCTCGCCGCTCGCTCGCGCACTCGTGCTCGGCTCGGCGCCAGGGGTGGCCGTCGGGGCGCTGCTGCGAATCGAGCTGCTGTCCGGCCGCCAGGCACTATTGCTGATCGTCGCCACGGTCCTCGGCGCGATCGGGCTGTCGCTGCTCTCAGACCAACGCGCCGACCTACCTCGAACGCCGCGCGACGCGGAACGCCCCGACCGCTGGGTGATGCCAGTCGCCGGCCTGGTCGGGGTGATCGGCGGCCTCTACGGCATCGGCGGCGGATCGCTGCTGAGCCCCCTGCTCGTCCGCGCCGGCTACAGCCTCCGACTGGTCGCCCCGGCCGCGCTGGCGGCGACGTTCGCGACCTCCATCGTCGGCATCGCCGCCTTCCTGATCCTCTCCGCCGCCCACCACGACGGCTCGATCGCGCCCGACTGGACCCTCGGGCTAGCGCTCGGCGTCGGCGGGCTGCTCGGCGGATATCTCGGCGCCTCGCTGTCCCAACGCCTGCCCGAACGCATCATCAGGACAGCGCTCGGCGCCATCGCCCTGCTGATCGCGCTCGCCTACGCCATCGACGCCCTGACCTAACCCGTGACCGCTAACCGCTGGCTGATCCTCGCCGTCGTCTCAGCGGCCACCGCGATGCTGCTGCTCGACGTGACGGTCGTCAACGTCGCGCTGCCCGCGATCCGCTCCGACCTCGATGCCAGCTTCGCGGAGCTGCAATGGGTGATCGACGCCTACGCGCTCACCCTCGCAGCGACGCTGCTCGGCGCCGGGGTGCTCGCCGACCGCTACGGCCGCCGCCGCGTCTTCGCCGCCGGCCTGGCGGCCTTCACGATCTGCTCGGCGCTCTGCGCCGCCGCCCCTTCGGCCGTTCTGCTCGACGTCGCGCGCGGCGCGCAGGGCATCGGCGCAGCCGCCATGTTCTCCGCCTCGCTTGCGCTGCTCGCCGACGAGTTCCAAGGCCGCGACCGCGGCCTCGCGCTCGGCGTCTGGGGCGCCATCACCGGCGCCGCTCTCGCGATCGGACCCTTGGTCGGCGGCGTCCTGGTCGACGGACCCGGCTGGCGGTGGATCTTCCTCGTCAACCTCCCGATCGGCCTGCTGCTGACCTGGCTCACGCTCGCCCGCCTGCCCGAGTCGCGCGACCCCGCGCCCCGGCGGCTCGACCTCGCCGGCATGACCAGCTTCGCCGGCGCGAGCTTTCTCGCCACCTATGCCCTGATCCGCGGCAACGAGGACGGCTGGGCCAGCGCCCAGATCGTCGGCACCCTCGCCGCCGCTGCGCTCCTGGCCGTCGCGTTCATCGCGACCGAGCGCCGCAGCACCGACCCGATGCTGCCACTGCGGCTGTTCCGAATCCCCGCTTTCACCGGCACCGCGATCGTCGCGTTCGCGCAGTCGATCGCGCTCTACCCGCTCCTGCTGTTCCTCGCCATCTACCTCCAAGGCACGCTCGGCCTGTCAGCCACCGACACCGGCCTGCGGATGCTGCCGCTGACCGTCGTCCTGTTCGTCGTCGCGCCGATCTCCGGCAAGCTCACCGCCCGCTGGCCTCTGCGCATCCCGCTCGCGACCGGCCTGCTGCTGATCGGTATGTCGCTGCTGCTGATGCGCGCCGTCTCCACGACGAGCGACTGGACCGTCCTGATCCCCGGCTTGATCGTCGGCGGCCTCGCGATCGGGACCATCAGCCCCGCGCTCGCCGCCGCGATGGTCGCCGTCCTCCCGGTCGAGAAAGGCGGCCTGGCCTCCGGCATCAACAACACCTTCCGCCAGCTCGGCATCGCCATCGGCATCGCCGGCCTCGGAGGGATCTTCACCCACCACGCCAACAGCACCGCCGACCCGACCGCCGGGACCGTAGCCGGCCTCGACGCCGTCCTCGCCGTCGCCGCCGCGATCGCGCTCACCGCCGCCGTGATCTGCTGGCCCCTGCTCGGTGGCCAGCGCTCCCAGCCCGACTAAGGAGGCCGCTCAGGATGGCGGCGTTGGGGTGGCATCCGGGGCATGAGTTATCGCTACGCTCGGTGTGCTGGCCCGCACGGGCCCGCCGACCAGTCGCGCCCCGGACCCTCCCTCCATTTGGTTCGGGGCGCGCGTCGGTCGAATGATCACCGCTGGATTGTCTAGGCGGGCGCGGCGACCGTCAGGCCGAAGTCGGTGGCGACATCGGCCATTCTGCGGTCGTATGTCACCAGCGCGGCGAGGTCGCTGGCTACGGTCTGCGCCGAGGCGATGTGAATCGCGTCGAGGCTGCGCAGGTTGTCACCTTCGAGCAAGGCAGCGGCATCCAGTAGCGCGTCGTCGAGGTGCAGCAGTGAGGTTCGCGCGATGAGTTGTCGCGCGCGGGCGATCGCCCTCGGGCCGTGTGGGCGGACGGCTCGTGTGATCTCGACTCGCGCGAGCGCGGACGAAGTCCGGGCTGGGTGGTCGCCGAGGTATGTGATGAGCGCCTCCGACTCGGCCTCGGCAACGACGAGCTTTACCAGCGCCGAGGAATCGAGGTAGACAACCGTCTCACCGCTCATGCGAGCGGAGGTCGGCGAGCGAGTCGCTCGGAAGTCGCTTGCCCGCGGGCGCGAGGGGAGGACCCAGATCCAGCAAGTCACCACTCGCGGGAGTCAGTCGTCCGCTGACGGCGAGCTGCTCGAGTCCCGCGGCGGGCGGGATCGGAACTACTCGCGCGATCGGTCGGCCGCGATCGGTCACCTCAAGGGTCTCGCCTCGCTCGACATCGCGTAGGTAACGACTTGCCTGCTGGCGCAGCTCGCGGATCCCGATCACTCGCATGTGCTACTTATAGCACGTCGCTACAGCTTGGGCGCGATCTCCGTCCGCTTGTCGATGTCGAGCTTCTGGAAGACGTGGCGTAGATGGGTCTCGACGGTCTTGGTGGTGACATAGAGCTGCTGGGCGATCTCGCGATTGGTGAGCCCCTCGGCAGCGAGACGCGCGACGCGCAGCTCGCTCGGGGTCAGCGACTCGACGCCGGCGAGCATGGTGCGGCGTGCGCGTGCGCCGGTCGCTGCGAGCTCGGTGCGGGCGCGCTGCTCGAGCCCGGTCGCGCCGCAGCGGTGAGCGATGTCGAGACCCTGGCGCAGGGGATCGCGAGCGTCCCTGCGGTGGTTGGCGCGGCGCAGCGCAGCCCCGAGGTCGACTAGGGCGTGGGCGTGTTGGAGACGAGCGTTCGTGCCGGCGAGCAGGGTCGCGGCGTCGCGTAGCTTCTCGATGCCGTCCGGGGCGATCTGGCCTTCGACGCGTAGCGCGAGGCCGATGCCGCGCGGGCTCTCGGCAGCGACGGCAGCGGCGACTACCTCCGCGGCTAGGCGCTCGGCCTGGTCCTGGTTGCCGAGCGCTGCCTCGGTGAGGGCCAGGCCGACGTGCCAGCCGACGAGCTCCTGGTTGGGGTAGCGGAGCCATTCGAGGCGACGGGCGGCGGCGAGGAAGTCGCGGCGTGCCTCTTGGAAGCGGCCGCTGGCAAGGTGGAGCCTGCCGCGAGCGCAGAGCAGGACAGCGCCTGTCAGGCCCGGGCTTGGATCGGTTGCAAGGCGGCCTTTGGCGAGTGAGTGGTAGGCGGTGTCGAGCGCGCCGCGCTCGATCAGGATGTTCACGAGGACGCCCTGCCAGTAGGACTCGACGACCAGCCCGCGGCCTCCCATCATCGCCAGCGCCGTTTCGACATCGACCTCGGCCGCGCGCAGATCGCCATCAAGCAGGCGGCAGAGGGCGCGCGTGCCGAGCCCGGTGGCCACGCCACTCAACGATCCCCGTCGCCGCGTCGCATCGAGCACCGACTCGTACATCGCCTTGGCCGCCGCCGCGTCGTCGGCGATCGTGAACGCCACCCAGGCGCGATAGGGCGGGTACCCGATGTCAGCATCGGCCACGGCCGCGGTTGGGTCGGCGGCGAAGCGCTCGAGCAGAGCTTCGGCGTCGCGCATCGACCCTGCGCCACACGCGAGCAGGAACGCCGTGCCCTCGAGCACCCCCCGGCCCTCGAACGTCGTCGCGTCGACTGCCTCGTCGAGGGTGGGCATCGCGCGGGGCGGGATCTCCTCGTGCCCGTCTACGGGCAGCAGGAGCATCACTCCGCGGACGAACCATCCGGGGCGGCCGTATCGATCGTCGGTCGCGTCGAGGGCCTCGGCGAGGATCTCGGCGGCCTCGACGGTGCGGCCGCGCACGGCGATCGAGATCGCCAGGTCGGTCGTCAGCTGCCCATCGCTGGCGAAAATGCGCGATCTGGTCCGCAGGTCGGAGAGGACGTCGATTCCGTCGGGGTCGCTGGCCCGCAGGAGCGCCAGGCCCAGCTCAGCCGTCGCTATGTCGCGATCGGGCGGAGGTGGTGGCTCGGCGATCGCGCG
Source organism: uncultured Thermoleophilaceae bacterium (assembly GCA_964629855.1). GTDB lineage: Bacteria > Actinomycetota > Thermoleophilia > Solirubrobacterales > Thermoleophilaceae > JAAYBF01. The sequence goes on along the minus strand of CAZVRI010000007.1, from coordinate 34,754 downwards.
GCGCAGATAGCGCGCCGCGCTCTCCGGCGCGCCGCGCCCTAGCGCCGAACTGGCAGCGACGCGCAGCTCGGCTGCGACCCACGCGTCGCCGGTCGGCTCGGTCAGCAGGAGATGCCCAGCGATCGTGTCGGCTGCCGCGTCGCGCTCGCCCAGCAGGCGCGCGGCGCGGCCGTGCATCGCGGCACGTCGCGGGCGCGGGACGTCGCCATAGACGGCGGCACGGACAAGCGGGTGCGCGAACGTCAGCGGTGTCGCGTCGGCGAGCAAGCGCGCGGCCACCAGACGCTCCACGGCCACGGCGATCGCGGCGTCGTCGAGCCCGGCGAGTGCGGCCACCGGCCGCGGGTCGGCGTTTGGCTCCAGCACCGCGACGGCGCGGGCAGTGCAGAGCGCGTCATCGCCGAGGCGGACCAGGCGCAACAGGATCGACTGAGCCGCACCGGCCGCCGCGACGCTGTCGGCCAGATCGCCGCCGATCGGCGCCCCGCCGTTGGCCGAGATCGCACGCAACATCTCGCCGACCAAGAACGGGTTGCCGGCGCTCGCAGTGAGACAGGCGTCGGCGACCCCGTCGGCGGGAACGTCGCCGAGCTCGCGCGCGACCAACTCCGCGACAGACTCGGCACCGAGCGGCCGAGGGCGCAGCCAGCCACGGCGCGCCTCACGACGCAGCTCGTCGATCAGCTCGTCATGGGCATCGGGCTCGCCGACCCTGATCCCGATCGCCAGCAGCAATGGCAAGCCCGCGACGCGATGCGCGATGTAGGCGAGCGCGCGCAGCGATGCAAGATCCGCCCACTGCACGTCATCGACGAGAACCGCCAGCGGCGCCCGGTCGGCAAGGTCCGACGCCAGCCAGAAGAGGCCGTGCTGGATCCCAAACGGGTCGCCACTCACGCCGGCCTTCTCACCTGTGCCGAACACCGGGGCGGCGAGCGCAGCCGCTCCGGTCAGCAGCCCCTCACGGCCTCCGCCTGCGAGCGGCGGCTCGAACAGCTGCCGGACGATCCCATAGGCGAAGTCGCGCTCGTGCGCGCCGCCACGAGCGCGCAGCACCGTCATCCCGCGCTCGACCGCGAGGCCGGCCGTAGCGTCGAGCAGCGACGTCTTGCCGATCCCGGCCTCGCCCTCGACCGCCAGCAGACCGCCGTTGCCGGCCACGGCCGCGTCGAGCGCGAGACCGATCGCCTCGACCTCGTCGTCTCTCTCAAGCAGTGTGGTCGTCGCCGGCATCGGCCCGGCGCCGATCCTACGCCGTGACCGCACCAACCCCAGAATCGCTGGCCACCCTAAGCCCAGGCGTCGCCGCCAAGGTCAGCGCAAGGATCAGCGCAGAGCGGGCGTCCTCCGGCGAGCGACCCATCAACTCGACCAGTTCGCCCAACAGCCCGCCGTTGTCATCGACGGCCGCGACCGAGACCCGCGCGACCTCCATCAGCCCCGTGGGGTCGCCGCCGCCGAGCAGGCAGCCCCCGATGCCGGTCAGCCACGACAGCGCCCGCGAATCCGCCGGCGACAGCGCACGGTTTGACGCGCCAGGCGGCGGCCCGGCATCGACAGGCTCGCCGCCGGCGAGCAACAGCTCGAGCTGGCCGCCGCAGATCAAGGCCACCGCAGCATCGTCGAGGCCCGCGAAGCGAGCACAGCGCAACACGATCGCCAACCCGAGATCGACCTCGCCATAGGGCGCGTCGCTGCCCCACAAGATCCTGCCCGGCGGGACCAACGCGAACAGCGCCAGCAGATCGACCGGGTTCCACCACGCGGTGTCGAAGAAGATGTTGGTGTGGTCGCCCAGCTCGCGCCACAGCCAGCCGAGGTCAGAGATCCCTGCGTGGGCGAGCACGAGCCGACAGCCGCGATGGCGTCGCGCCAGCTCGACCACGATCTCGCCGAACGACCCCACGCCCATCCCGGCATGGATCACCACCGGCACCCGCGCCTCCGACGCGACAGCCAACACCGCATCGACGCCGGAATGGTCGAGCGCGAACTCCTCCGCACGGGGATGCAGCTTCAAGCCCCGCGCGCCAGCGGTCAGCGCGTCGCGGGCATCGAACTCGGGGCGCGCGGTGCGCGGGTCGATCCGCGCAAACGGCACCAGCCGATCCGGATGGCGCCGGCACTCGTCGATCACGCGCTCGTTCTCGGCCCGATAGCCCGACGTTACGCACAACGGGAAGATCACCGACCGGCCCCCGAGAACCTCGAGGTCGGCGACATGCTCGTCGCACGACCGCGCCGACCCATCCACGTCCACGCCGGTGTGCGCGTGGACGTCGAAGACCCCGACCGACGGGACGCGATGCGCGTCGACCTCAGCCGCCACCAGCGACCGAAGCCAACCGGAATCGGCAGCCATCCCAGCATCCTCGCCGCCGCAACGCCCGCTCGCGTCAGGGTGCCACCCTGAACTTCTCAGCCATGCAGAAAATCAGGGCCGGACCCCGATGCGAGCCCGGCCGCCGCAGCCGATCATCGGCACATGGCCAGAGCAACCCCCTTACGGCGGATCGGCAACCTCGAGAACGTGCTCGCGACCGCCGCGCGCGTAGGCGGCCAATCTCTGATCGCGTGCGGCGAGATGATCGCCGTCACCGTCGCACCACGCCCAGCAACGCCAGCGGGCTCGACGGCCAGCCCGCGACGGCGATCAAGTGGGCTCCGGCTCGATGCGGTGGCAGCGGCGCTAGAGCAGGATCGCCAACGCCGATCTGGCCGGAGAGGATGACGCTCGTGCCGACTGCCGCTGCCAGCAGCAGCGCGATTGGCACGATCCGACCCATGCCACCAGGTCAGCTCCCGCGCCCGTCGAACCCCGACCCAACCCACGGGTGTCAGAGTTCCAAGCATGGCGTACGACGAGAGTCTCGCGGCTCGCATTCGGGACGAGTTCGCGCGGCACGCTTATGTGACGGAACGCAAGATGTTCGGCGGGCTCGCGTTCATGGTCGCGGGGAACATGTGCTGCGGAGTGACCGGGAGTGATCTGATGCTTCGTCTTGGGACCGAGGGGGCCGACGCGGCGCTCGACGACCCGCACGTCCGGCCGATGGACTTCACCGGGCGGCCGCTCGCAGGCTTCGTCTACGTCGCGCCGGAGGCCACGGCAAAGCCGACGGACCTCCGTCGCTGGCTTGGCTCAGCGCTCGTGTTCGTCTCGACGCTGCCGCCCAAAGGCTAGGAAGCCGAGGCTGGTCGTCAGATGACCGGCTCGCCGCTGGGCTTGACGACGAGCCAGAGGCCGCCGAACTCGTCCACGTTCTGACAGAGAATGTTGCCCGGCGTGTCGTCCTTGTAGTAGTAGAGCGGGTGGCCGGCATAGGTCACCTGGACCCTGCCGTCACGGCGCCTGGTCGTCCCGAGCAGCTTCTGCTTGGCGCCGTTGCCGGCACGCGGGGAGCCCTTCGTGAGCAGCGGCGGCCAAGCCGTCGCGCAGTCGCCGTAGCACTCGCTCTTGCCGGCGCCCTCCCGGTCGAAGAGGTAGAACGCCTCGCCCTTGCGGTCGGCGATCACGCGGCCGTAGTCGGAGTCCACGACCTTGACGATCGCGCCCTTGGGCTTTGGTCTCGTGTCGGTGTCGGCTGCCGTCGCACCGTCGTCGGTCACGGTCGCGCGTTGGGCGTTCGCCGGGTTGGTGTCGCTCGTCTCATCGTCTCCACAGCCCGCAGCGATCAAGGCGCACAGCGCGACGGTGAGAAGCGCAAGTCGAGTCACTGGCCTACGGGCTCCTGATTGGCCGGGTTGGCGGTGCGGGGAAGCGCCGCGACGGTCAGGAAGAACTGGTCGATCTGCCGCACGATGTCCATGAAGCGGTCGAAGTCGACCGGCTTGACGACATATGCGTTTGCGTGCAGTCGGTAGCTGCGCAGCACGTCGGCCTCGGCGTCGGATGTCGTCAGCACCACCACGGGGATCGCGCGCAGCTCCTCGTGGCTCTTGATGATCGCGAGCAGCTCGCGGCCATCCATGCGCGGCAGATTGAGATCGAGCAGGACCAGATCGGGCCGGCGCACGGCCGCAAACTCGCCACGGCAATGGAGATAGTCGAGTGCCTTGAAGCCGTCGCGGACGCAGGTGATCCGGTTGCGGACCTTGTGGTCCTCGAGGGCGTCCGTGATCAGCAGCGTGTCGCCCGGATCGTCCTCGACGAGCAGGATCTCGATTGAAAGCGGGTCCGCTGTCGGCTCATCGACCACCGACAGAGTCAAGCACTTAGAACGGCTGCGGCGAGCGACGTTGCGTGTGGCGCGCGCTTTCGGCGAGCGGCCGCCAGCACACAGACCCGCGACAGGAACGCAGACGGGCGAGTCTCCGCGCGAGCGCCGCGCGCACCGATGCCAGTTCCGGACTGGCGTGCAGGCTGCGCAGCTGGTGTGGGTCGGTGGCCATGTCGTATAGCTCGCGGGCGCCGTTGACATGCTCGGCATACATCCAGTTGCGGGTGCGGATCGCGGTCGTCTTCAGGCCGGCGCCCTTCGCGATCTCGACCAGGACGGGACGGTTGATGCCGAGGGCGGGGTCGCGCGTGAGCGGCAGGAGGGAGCGGCCGTCGAGGACGCGGCCGGCGGTCGCGTGGGCGGCCTCGAGGATCGTCGGGGCGAGGTCGGCGTTGACGACCATCTGTCGGGGCCGGGCGCCAGCCGGGATGCCGGGGCCGCGGATCATCAGCGGGACGCGGATCGAGGGGTCGTATGCCTTCGCCTTGCCGTGGGGGAGGCGGTGCTCGCCGGCGAGGTAGCCGTTGTCGGAGGTGAAGACGAGCAGCGTGTTGTCGAGCTCGCCGCTGGCCCGGAGCGCGGCGACGATCCGGTCGACGGCCTCGTCGACGGCCAGCAGCGACTCGAGCCGTTGGCGGTAGAGCGCCTCGATCGCGGCGATCTTGCGCGGGCGCAGTCGGGGGCGGCGCAAGAACGCGGGCTTGTCCGAGACGTCGGCCTCGTCGAAGGCTCCGCCGCGCGGGAGCGGTAGGCGAGCGAAGGCGCCGCGGTGACGCTCGGCGATCGCCGGGGTGCCGAGGCCGGCCGGGTCGTCGGGCTCGTGTGGAGCGCCGGTGTGCGGGGCTAGGAACGCGACCGAGAGGAAGAAGGGCTGTGGGCGCGGTGCGAGTCGCTCGACGATCTCCACAGAACGTCGCGCGGTGAAGTCGGTCGAGTAGAAGCGCGGATCGCGATCGCGGCCGTAGGTGCGCAGCGTCCCGTTCTCGTTGACGGTGTAGCCGTAGTAGCGGTAGGTCGTCGGGTCGATCGTCCCGTACCACTCGTCCCAGCCCGGCGGGACTTCGGTCGGGTCTTCGAGGCCGTAGTGGTTGAGGAACTTGCCGGTATGGGCCGTCCGGTAGCCGGCCGCTTGGAGCCAGTTCGGCAGCCAGTTGCTCGTGCCGCGCAGGCGCTGCCAGCCGCCGATCGGCGGCCCGTTGGTCAACACGCCGTTGTTGTGGGAGTACTGGCCGGTCAGGAACGTCGCGCGCGACGGGCAGCAGCGCGGGTTGCTGACGAAAGCGTTGGCAAAGCGGGCGCCGCGGTCGCCTATCAGAGCCCTGGTGCGCGGCATGGCGCGCATCGACCGCAGCGTCTGGTCGTCGGTCATCAGCACCACGACGTTCGGGCGCGCGACTTGGCCGGCAGCGGACGCCCGACCGCCCGCGTGCGGGGCGACGGCCAGGGCGCCGACGACGGCGCAGAGGATTAGGGCAGAGAGCGTCTTCACGGCAAGTGCGAAGCCCCCTCGAACACCGACGGCCGCCGATAGTAGCGGCGCACCTTTGCATCGTCAGGCGAGTTCCGGTCCTTGAATGGGCACTGGGGATCGGGAGGTCGAGGTGACAGGTGGGCTGAGCCGCCGGGAGCTGCTCGCGGCTGGGATGGTGGGTGCCGCGGGCGTCGCGACCGGCGGCTCAGCCGGCCGGCTCGCCCAGGCGCTGGCCGCCAGCGAGCGGCGCAACGTGGTCCTGGTCGTGATCGACAGCCTCCGCGCCGACCACGTTCGGAGCTTCGGCGCCCGCGGGATGCGCACTCCCAACATCGACGAGCTCGCACGCGGCGGGATGCGCTTCACCCAGGTCTTCCCGGAGGCGATGCCGACCGTTCCGGCGCGGCGGTCGATCCTCTCAGGCAGGCGCGCCTATCCGTTCCGCGGATGGCGGCCCTGGGACGGCATGGCCGGCCGGCCCGGTTGGCAGCCGATCAAGCCCGGCGCCGAGACGCTGATCACCGCGCTGCGCCGCGCCGGCTGGTGGACCTCCTACGTCACCGACAATCCCTTCCTCGGCTACACGCGCGCCTTCGAGCCGCTGCGCCGTTCGCCGCA
>CAZVRI010000007.1:0-28435 GCA_964629855.1 uncultured Thermoleophilaceae bacterium | reverse complement strand
GGTTCGTACGGATCGAGGGCCAGCGCGGCCAGCGCCGGCCGGCGCGGCTCGTGCCGCGCGACGCAGCGCTCCGCCGCCTGCCGCCTGGCCCACTGCGCAACGACCGCCGCATCGCCTCGATCCAGCAGTACCTCGCCAACAACGGCCGCGGCCGCGTCGAGGTCGAGCAGTGTGCCTCGCGCGTCTTCCGCGCCGCCGCCAATCAGCTCGCGACCGCCCGCCGCAAGAACCGGTTCCTGATGGTCGTCGACAGCTTCGACCCCCACGAGCCGTGGACGCCGCCGCGCCGCTACCTCGACATGTACGGCGACCCCGACTACCACGGCTACGAGATCGCAGACGTCGGCTACACCAACGCCTCCAACTACCTCACCGACGCCCAGGTCGCCAGGCTGCGCGTCACCTACAAGGCGTCGGTCACTCTCGCCGACCGCTGGCTCGGCCACTTCCTCGACCGCCTCTGGGACCTCGGCCTCGACGACTCGACCGCGATCCTGCTCGTCTCAGACCACGGCGTCTTCCTCGGCGAGCACGACTGGACCGGCAAGGGCCCCAACCTCCTGCACCCCGAGCTGATCCACGTCCCGATGATCCTGCGCGAGCCGGGCGGCGCCGGCGCCGGGCAGGCCAGCGACTGGTTCGCGTCCACCCACGACGTCGCGCCGACGCTCGCCTCGCTTGCGGGGATCCGCCGGCCAGGCGCGTTCGAGGGCGCCGACCTGACCCCGATCCTCTCCGGCGCGGCCCCTGCCGAGGACCGTCCCTACGCCGTCGGCGGCTACGGCAACAACTCCTATGTCCGCGATGGTCGCTGGGCCTACATGGTTCAGAACGACTGGCGTCGCGAGAAGCTGTTCGACACCCGCGCGGACCCGGGCGAGCGCCGCAACGTCGCCACCGAGCGCCCACGCGTGGTGCGGGAGATGCGCCGCCGCGTCCGCGCGGCGGCCGGTGGCAAGCCGCCGTACTACTCAGACGCTGTCATCGACGGGCCGCGAAGAAAGCGCTTCGGCTAACGCTCGCCAACCGCACCACACGTCCCGGTGTCGGCGGGGCGGGTAGCCTCTGCTTCTAGGTGTGCCGGGAAGACTGGTCGGCGGCCATCTCGCCGACCCGTTAGGAGACCGCTTCCCGTGACCACGCAGCACCTCTCGAGACGACGCTATTCCTGGCAACCGGCTACGTGATCGTGAGGTACGCATGACACCGAGAACGCTCAGCGACGACATCGTCCGCGACGCGCCGCTGCTCTACGCCGACGACCCGCTCGCCGACGCCACCCCGATCCTGCTCGAAAGCGGACTGCCCGCCTTGGCGGTCGTCGACCGCGACGAGCGCCTGGTCGGCATCTTCGGCGAGCGTGAGTTCATGACCGCCGCCTTCCCCGGCTACCTCAAGGAGCTGAAGTTCGCCGGGTTCGTCTCCCATAGCCTCGACGACGCGCTCGAGCGAAACGAGGCATGCCGTCAGGACCCGGTCTCCAAACACATGAACACCGAGCACATCGACGTCGGCGCCGACTACTCCGACCTCCAGATCGCCGAGACCTTCATCCACCACCGCGTGCTGATCCTCCCCGTCATCGACCACGGCATCGTGAAGGGGATCATCACCCGCTCGGATTTCTTCGCGATCGCCGCCAAGCGACTGCTCGGCTAGCCGTGCACACCAAGCGCAACAACCAGATCAGCCGCGGGTTACAGTCGCCGTCGATCGACGACTCGAGGAGCAGAAGTTGACAGGGCAGGGGAGAGACCGGGCCGACACCGGGCAGGGCATCACGCGCCGCCGTCTGATCCAGGCCGGCGCCTTGGCGGGAGCCGGTGCGGCGCTGCCACTCGCGGCCGCCGCGTGCGGCGGGGACGACTCCGGCGATCGCGAGGTGCGCAACGTCGTGCTGATCGTCCTCGACAGCGTCCGTCCCGACTTCGTCGGCGCCTACGGATCGCGACGCGTGCACACGCCGAACATGGACGCGCTGATCGCCAAGGGCCTGCGGTTCAACCGCGCGTTTCCCGAGGCGTTGGTCACCGTGCCGGCGCGGCGGTCGATCTACACCGGCCAGCGGATCTTCCCGTATCGCAACTTCGAGCCGCGAGCGGACCTTGGCGTCAGTCCCGGCTGGGCGCCGATCGAGAACCTCGACCGGACCGTCGTCAAAGTGCTCAAGGACGCCGGCTACCGCACAGTCCAGGTCACCGACAACCCGCCGGTCGGGTTCAGCCAGACCTACCGGCCGTTCCGGCTGAGCTGGGACACCTGGGTGTCGATCGAGGGCCGCGTCGGGACGCGCAACCCGCCGGAGACGGTGTCCGATCGCGAGGTCCGGCGCTGGCTGCCGAGGGAGTTGTGGGCCAACGACCGTTACGTCAACGGGATGAAGAAGAACCTCGCTAACACCGGCTACGGCCGCGACGAGGAACAGACAGACGCCGCCCGCGTGTTCACCGAGGCCGCCAAGCAGCTCGACGCCCTCGCTGGCGGCGGCGAGCCGTTCATGCTGACCGTCGACAGCTTCGACCCGCACGAGCCGTGGTCGCCGCCGCGCGAGTACCTCGACATGTACGCCGACGAGGACTTCGGCGGGCCGGTCGGTGTCGTGCAGTACGGCGACGACGGCTACCTGACCACGGAGGAGCTGCGCCGCGCCCGCGTCTCCTACGCCGCCGCGACGACGCTGACCGACAAGTGGCTGGGCCACTTCATGGACCGCTTCTACGAGCTCGGCCTCGACTCCGACACCGCCGTCGTGTTCCTCTCCGACCACGGGTTCCTGCTCGGCGAGCGCGGCTGGGTCGGCAAGATCCCCAACGAGCTGCACCCCGAGATGGCCCAGGTGCCGTTCGCGATCGTCCACCCCGACGGCCGGGCCGCCGGCGAGGTCAGCTACCACTTCGCCTCGACCCACGACGTAGCGCCGACGATCCTCTCGATGCTCGGCGTCGACACGCCGTCGTGGATGGAGGGCCAGGACCTCTCGACGATCCTCGCCGGCGACCGGCCACCAGCGCGCGACTGGCACTACGGCGGCATGTTCAACCGCTACTTCGTCCGCACCGACGACTGGGTGCTGCTCGGCGACAACCTCGGCGGCAACCGCAAGCTCTACGACCTCAACCTCGATCCCAACGAGACCCGCAACGTCGAACCGGCCAACCGCAAGGTCGGCGAGCAGCTCTACCGGCAACTGATCTCAGAGACCGGCAAGTTGCCCTACTACGACGCCGACGACCTCGAGCGCAAGATCTCGCTAGAGCGCGAGCGCATCGGCTGGCAGGACCCGCAACGCAACTGATTCGCGGCGCGTATCGGTTTGGCCCTTGTACGCTTCGCCGGGAATGCCGCGCCGCGATCGTTATCTGATGCTCGGGCTTGCTTGGCTGTCCACGGTGGTCCTGCTGGCCGGGGTCGCGGGGCTGGTCGAGCCGCTGCTGTTGTACGCGGCGCCGTTGCTGGTGATGCTGCTGCCGCTGCTGGCCGGCCGCTATGTCGGTGAAGACCGCCTAGCGCGGCTCGCGGGGACCGTGCGGCGGCGACGGCGGCGGCCGGTGGTGGCCGTCGGGTTGCCGGCGAGCGCGCGGCGTGTCGTGTCGTTCGTTCCGCGGGGTGGTCGTCTGATCGCCTCGTCGCTGGCGGTTCGTCCGCCACCGGCGTCGGTCGTCGCTCGCTAGCTCGTCCCGCCGGCTGACGGCGGGGTGGGATCGAACCTGACGCTGCCCGAGGAGGCCCCGATCTTGCGCCGCTTCCGTGGCGCGGTCGTGCCGGCGCTGTGTGCGTCGGCTGCGACCGCGGCCTGTCGCTCCCGCCCATGGCGGGAGCAGTCCCAACTACGAATCGAAGGCCCGCACCGCTCTATGGGCGTGGCGCGGCCCCTGCTCGTCGCCGCATGGGCCGTGGTCCTGCTGCTCTGCTTGCCGGCTGTCGCTGTTGGCCACGCCGTGGTCGAGCAGACCACGCCGTCGCAGGGCGCGGCGCTCGACAAGGCGCCCGCGCAGGTGCAGATCGCCTTCAACGAGCCGGTCGAGTCGAGCTTCGGTGCGTTGCGGGTCTTCGACGGCGACGGCAAGCAGGTCGAGTCGGGCGAGCTGCTGCGTCCGTCGGGCGAGTCGATCTCGACCAAGCTCGCCCGCGACCTTCCCGATGGTGCCTACACCGTCACCTACCGCGTCGTGTCGGCCGACTCGCATCCGATCAACGGCGGGTTCGTGTTCACCGTCGGCGAGTCGGGCGGCGCTTCGGCCGCGTCGGTGTCGGACCTACTTGGCGACACCTCGACCGGCCCGGTGACGGAGTTCGCGTTCGGGGCGGTGCGGGTCGTCAGCTACGCGGCGATCGCGCTGCTCGCCGGCGGCGCGCTGTTCCTGCTGGTCGTGTGGCTGCCGGCGCTGCGTCAGACCGCGCGCCCCGACGGCAACGGCCACTGGCTCGACGCCGCGCGCGCGTTCGACGAGCGCACGATCGCGCTGATGGTCGGCGCCGCCGTCGCGGGTCTGGTGGCGACTGCCGCCGGGATCGTCTTGCAGGCTGCGACGGCGACCGGCGGCAGCTTCTGGTCGTCGCTGGACTCCGGCTTGCTGCACGACGTCCTCAACACCCGGTTCGGGGACGTCTGGAAGCTGCGGTTCACCACGTTCGGGGTGCTCGTGCCGCTGCTGCTGTTCCTGCCCGCGGTCAGCCCGCCGGCCGTCAACCGTCAGCCGACCCGCCTCGGCGCGATCCGCCTCGCGGTGTTCGCGGTCGCGCTCGGCTACCTCGTCGTCTCGCCAGCGTTCGGCGGCCACGCCGCAGCGGCCGAGGACTCGACGCTGCTGGTCCCGCTCGACATCGCGCACGTCGCGGCGATGAGCGCCTGGGTCGCCGGGATCGCGCTGCTCGTCCTCGCCGTCCCGACCGCGACCCGGCTGCTGGCGGCCGGCGACCGGACCCGGCTGCTCGCCGGGCTGGTCTCGCGCTTCTCGACCGTCGCGCTGACCGCCGTCGCCGTCCTGCTCGCGACCGGCGTCCTGCAGTCGATCCTTCACCTCGCGTCGTTCTCCGACCTGATCGACACCGCGTTCGGGCGGGCGATCCTGGTCAAGAGCGCGCTGTTCGTCGTGCTGATCGGGCTCGGCGCCTACAACCGCCGCCGCTCCCAGCCCCGGCTCGAGCAGCTCGCCGCCGACGGCAGCCCGCCCGGCCAAGCCGGGCTCGGGCTGCGGCGCGCGCTGCGCGCCGAGATCGGCCTGATGGTCGGTGTGCTGGTCGCCACGGCCGCGCTTGTGTCCTACTCGCCGTCGGTGACGGCGCAGACCGGCCCGTTCTCGGACTCCGCCGATCTCGGCGCCGCGCAGATGGAGCTGACCGTCGACCCCGCCATGCCGGGCCGCAACGAGATCCACGTCTACTTCTTCGACTCGACGACCGGGGCGCAGTACGACCGGCTGCGTGACTTCACGCTGACCGCCGCCGAGGAGGACAAGGACATCGGCCCGATCACCTTGAAGGCGCGCAAGGCCGGCCCCGGCCACTACACCGTCACCCGCGCCGACCTCGCACCGGCGGGCGATTGGACGATCACCGCACGCGGTCTGATCTCACGCTTCGACGAGCTGCGCGGCAGCATCGAGGTCCCGATCCGGTGACGGTCGAGGCGATGAGGTCAGCTACGCTCAGCCTGGATTTGCGCTCGCTTCGCTGGACAATGTCTGTGCCAGGAACTCTCGCCTGGCTGGTCGCGGGGCTCGCGGTCGCCTCGGCGTTCTCGCCGACGCTAGTCCTGACGCTCCTGCCGGCGGTCGTGCTGCTGCTGCTCGCCGGCGGGCGGCCCGGGGAGGCGCTGCTCGAGCGGCTGCGCGAGCGCCGCCGCCGTCGTCGTGCCGTCGCGGCCGTTCGGTCGCGGCCGGTCGCCCAACGACGTCCGCTCGTCGTCCGTCCGCGGCTCGGGCGGCGCTTCGTGACCGAGGCGCTCGCCATGCGGCCGCCTCCCGCAGTCTCGATCTAGTCGTCGGCAGGCCGACGCTCGCCCTGGGCGAGCGCGGTCTGCCTGCAATGTTCGAGAAGCGGAAGGAGGCGCCGATGCGCGCCTTGCTGGCAATCGCCGTTCTCGGTACAGCGCTCGGTATCGGCCACGCCTCGGCGTGGGCGGTTCCGGCGCCGTGCGGGGGCACGGCACACATAGACGACGCGTCCGGTGACGGCCACCACGCCAACACCGACGTGACGGGTGCATGGTTCTCCGAGGACGGCGGGGTCGTGCGGGCGACGGTCAGGGTGCGAAACGCGCTCTGGGAGCCCGCTCACGACCCGCCCGAGGTCGCCGGAGTCGCCGTCCTCTACGAGGTCGGCGGCACGATCCGCTACGTGCGGGTCGAGGCGCCGCCGCCGGGATCGCCGCTGCGGTTCGACTACGGGACCTGGACCCCAGGTGGCGGATTCGCCACCGCAGGTCCGACGACCGGGACGACCACCACCGGCGCCGGTGGCAGCGTGACCATCGACGTCCCGGCAGCCGCCGGGGCGGTCGCCGGCACGGTCCTCGCCCAGCCGTTCGTACTCACCTACGACGGCTACGAGGGCAGCGGCGTCCATTGGGTCGACCGAGCCCCCGGCGGCACCTCGCCGTCCGACGCTGTGTGGGGACGCGACTTCCGAGTCGGGTCATGCACAGGCGGCGGTGGGGGAGGCGGCAATGGTCCCGGCGGGAACAGCCAGCAGATCCACACGGTCGAGCTGGACGCGCCCGCCAGGGTCGGCGGCGGCGGCCGGGCGAAGGTGACGGGCCGGGTAGTCCCGGCCCGTGCCGGAGTCGCGGTCGAGGTCGTCGGCACCGGCTACCGCAAGCGGACGGTGACGAAGGTCGTCACCGCAGCCGATGGCAGGTTCTCGACGACGCTTGCGATCCGTCAGACGACGGTGCTGCGCGCAAGCGCGGAGGGAATCGGATCGCAGTCGCGCCGCGTGACCGTCGTCTCGACGGTGCGGATCGCGATCCAGCGCGTCAAGGGAGCCGTCGTGGTCCGCGGCCGGGTCGCCCCTCGGGTGCCGGGCCGGATCGCGCTGCGTCGTCTGGTCGGCGCCTACCCGAAGGTGATCGCCACCGCCAAGGTCCGCGATGGCCGCTTCCGCATCCGCCTCTCGAACGCCAGGCGCGGCCGTTACCGCGCCGTCTTCATCCCGTCGAACGGCCGCGCTGAGCGTTCGACTTCCAACACAGGAGCAGTCAAATGAGAAGAGCAGCAACCCGAATCGCGCCGCTGACGATCGCGGCCGCCCTGCTGGCAATCCCGGCCGGCGCGTTCGCGCACGGCACCGTCTACACCGACAACCAGGCACGCGCCGTCGCGCCCGGGGACACCGCCCCGATCGCTCCGGGCGACCTGCAAGCCCAGACTCGCTACGTCATCACCAACCACGGCTACAGCTTCGTGCTGCGCGAGACCAACGGCGCGACCGACAAGGGCATGGTCAACTTCGCCCGCGTCCCCGGCGCCTACCGCAACCAGGCCGGCTTCGAGCCGGGAGCCGCCGGCACCCGCACCCGGCTGCTGTCAGAGGCAGACACCGGCGCCCAGCCGCACGCGACCTGCCGTGGCGTCTCCGCGCTCTCGGCCGAGACGGCCGTGCTCGGCTGGCAGGGCTCAGACCCGTTCTACAACTACGTCCCGTTCCAGAAGGCGCCGGCCGGTCTCGAGGACGACCCCGCCGCCTGGATCGAGGACGTCCAGACGCTGACCGGCGTCAACCTCGCCAACGTCAGCGACGACCCGACGACGGCCGCGACCGAGCTCGCGGGCCTGTGCACCGGGCTCGGCGGGACGTTCACGCCGGCCGACACGATCCAGACGACCGCCAGCGCGCTGGCGTCCGGCACGGTGTTCGACGCGACCGAGCCGCTGAACGCTCAGATCGCAGACCTCACCGAGGCCCAGATCGCCGCCCAGGACGCGCTCGCCGCGTCCGAGGCTGCCAAGACGACGGCTGAGCAGCGTGCGGCGACCGCCGAGCAGCGCGCCGGAACGGCTGATCAGCGTGCCAACGCGGCCGACGCCGATCTCCGCGCCGCGCGCGCCGAGATCGACCGCCTCCGCGCGCAGGTGCGCCCGCTCGCGGTCGCCGTCACGCCCCGCCGCGCCGACGCGGCACGGCTGACCGGAGCCGGCGTCACCGCCGAGCTGTCCGGTCCGCCGTCGCGCCGCGTCGTCGTGCGGATCACGCTCGCCTCGGGCAAGGAGATCGCCCGCAAGGTCGTGCGGACCTCGGCGGCCGGCAAGGGCAGCGTCACGCTCAAGGCCAGCGCAGCCGGACGCCGGACGCTCGACAACCTCGACGGCCGCGCCAGCGCGACCGTCCAGGCAACCTCGGGCGACCGCGCCAGCACTGTGAAGCTGGTCGTCGCCGGTAGCTGAGCCCAACACGGCGCCGGGCGAGCTGCCCGGCGCCGTCACGCCCGGGCGGGCTGGCGGGCTGCGCGTAGATCGACAGTCGACCTACGCGCAGCCGCCGGCCGCGTCGGCTAGGGCTTCGCCCGCCGCCGGCCCGCGAGCGCTACCGCCAACGCGGCCAGCGCCACCAGCAACGCGACGCCGCCGAGCGCGACCGCCAGCGTGTCGCTACCGCCGCCGCTGTCGTCGTCGCCCTGGTCGCCATCGTCAGCAGCCGCCGGCTGGCTGTCGGCGTCGGCTCCCTCGCCGCCCGCGTTCTGCGGCGCGACGTCCCTGCTGATCGTCGTCACCGACGCTGGCTCCTCGGAGTCGGGACCGCCGATCCAGCGCACGACCTTGCCGTCGGCATAGGTCTGCAACGCCTTCCACTCGACCGTCCCCTCCCGGTCGGACGGGGTGCCGAGGAACTGGAACTGCGCCAGCCCGTCCGGTGCAGTCCGGCCGGTCCAGGTGATCGTGTCGATCGCCCCGTCGCTGGTCATTTTCAACGTCCGCTTCCAGCCCGGCACGTCCTCGAACGAGAACGGCACGATCTGCTCCGGCACCTTCAGCTCGACGCGGGTCGTGCCGACGTTGCGCTCGCTGGGAACCAGCACCGTCCACAACGTCGGATCGAGCGGAGCGGCCTCGCTCGGACGGACCTGGATGTGCGCGCCCGCCGACGCCGGCACCGCCAGCGCGACGGCGGCGATCACGAGGATCGCCGCGCGCCGCGCCAGCCGCCGCCCAGGGTTGACGGTGCTCATCGCTTGACTCGGAACGACCACCGCACCGTCTGGCTATGACCGTCGCCGGCGGTGATGCTCACCGTCACCGAGTACCGGCCCGACGACAGGCCGCCGGTAGACGCCTTGACCGTCGTCGCGTTCGTCTTGGAGCCGGTCGCGACGACGCGGCCGTTGGACTTGCGCCTGACGGTCATGCTGCCCGAGATGATCTGCTTGGTGAAGCGGACCTTCACCGTGCTCGCCTTCGAGACCGTCGCGCCCTTGCCCGGCGAACGGCTCGCGACATAGACATGGGCCTGGGCCGGGATGACGGCCGAAGCCGCCATCACCGCCGCCAGGCCGAGGACGATCGCTGACCTACGCATCTAGTGGCCCTCCTCGCTGATCTTCGACTTGTTGCTCAGCGTCCCGAGCCGTAGACCGGCCTTGAACGCCTTGGTGTCGAACGCCTTGTTGAGCTTGCTCGCGCCGCGCTTGCTGAGCACGACACCCAGCCCGGTGAAGCCCGGCCGGTCGTCGAGGACCTTGTACTTGCCGGTCACGAACGACCCGACCACGCTGCGCTTGCCGCCGATCCCAGCCGACAGCTTGCCCGCGCCGTGATCCTCACCCGCATGGGCGGCAGCCGCGTGCTCCTCGGCCGGCGGCAGGTCGACGATGAACCTCGCCAGCTTGACCTTCACGCCGTCGCGCGACAGCGTCAACGCGCCCTTGTGCTTGATCTTTCCGCCGCCACCGTCGTTGAGCGCGTGGAACGAGTACGCGCCGCCGGTCACGGTGTAGGTCGTGCCTTTCGCCTCGATGCCGAGCGCGTCGAGCTTGGCGGCGGCCTTCTTGCCAAGCGCGAGCTTGGTCTTGCCGCCGACGACATCGACCATGTGCGCTTGAGCGACAGCAGCCGCCATCAGACTGACCGCCATCACAGCGGCGAGAGCGAGGACACGGCCCCGCGAGATGAACGAACGCATGTGAGTCCTTTCCTGTAGACGTCCGGCCGCGACAACGCGGCCAGACGAGAGGCCGCCACGACAGACGGCCACGAGTCAGCGAAGCCCACCGCGCCGACTAGGCGCAGGCAGGACCCGCCACAGGCGGACCACGCAGACGGCGACTCGCCGCCAACAGAGCAAGAACCCCCGGCACCCAATCCCCGACACGCGGGACGAGCACCGGCTGAGACACATCCGTCGACCGGCGCGACCCACGCCGACCAAGACGCAGCAGCGTCTCCTCGCCGGGATAGCGGCCCAGCACCGGCGCCAGCAGCAACAACAGCGCGGGCAGGAACACCAGCGCGTCGAGCTCGCCGCCCAACGCGAACACCGCGGAGCCGGCGATCAGACCGACCAGCAACCCGGCGACCGCGACCGTCCGGCCCCGCGACGAACGCCATGCGCCCGCATCCTTGCTTCTGCCAGCAAAGCTCACGTCTGCGAATCGTAGGGAAGCCGCGCATCGCAGAACGTCGCCGAAGCCCCCTGTGCGGCCCAAACGGTCTGAACGAGTGCCGCCAGCGCCCAACGCGCTGGCGGCACTGCAACCCAGCCGGGGAAGCGACCCCTTGCTGGCCAATCGGCATGACGCGTCGCCAGCTTTACCGGTGAGCGACCTCTCCGCCTACGATCGGACGCCGACCTGGACTAGTTGTCAAGCGCTCTGTTGATGCGCTCCGCCAAGTCCGGCTGTGGCGCGTACGCCATGTAGATCTCGGTGGTGTCCAGGCGCTTGTGACGCATCAGCGCCTGGATGGTTCGGACGTCTACCCCCTCGCGCGCGAGACCCGTTCCGAAGCTGTGGCGCGCGTTGTACATCGGCATCGGCTTGAGCCCTGCCGCGTCCTGTGCGGCTCGGAACGCCGCACGCAAGTCCTTGCTCGAGGCCGGGCGGCCGAGCGCGTCGCGCGTGAACACATAGTCATCGTCGCCCGTTCGGTAACTGCGTTGCTTCAGCTCTGCTAGAGCGCTGCGCAGGCGATCGGTCATCGGGATCGGCGCGAACACGCCAGTCTTGGTGCCCCCGCTGCCGTCGCCCTTCCAGCTGTCGTAGGGGCGCAGCACGCGCACGTCGAAGTCGACCGCGCCCCAGCGCATGCCGAGCCCCTCACCGGGGAGTCGGAAGCCGGCGTGGAATCCGCACAGCCAGAACGTCGTCTCGAAATCGCCGGGCGAGTGTGCGAGCAGCCGGTCGACCTCTTCCGGCACGTAGAAGTCCTCGCGACGCAGGATCCGCTGCCGATCGCGGCGTCTGCTTGCTCGACCGACATCGTTCATCGGGTTGTCGTCGATCCAGCCACGGCGGCGCGCGAGATCGAAGGCCGCACGCAGGAGGTCGCGGTACTTATTGACCGTCTGCGGTGCCGCGGGCCCGCGAATGACCCAACGCTCCGCCTCTCGCTGACGGATCACCCAGCCGAGCTCGCCGAGCCGCCGCGCCTCGCTGCGCCGCACCCGCCGCGCGCGCTTCGCGCCTGGCGGGGTTACGCGATAGACGCCAGGCCCCTCGTGCTTCCACTTGCCACCGCCCATCTCGCTCGCGACCCGCACCGCCTCATCCTTGGTCGCCACCTCGACCGCAGCGCTGTCGGCGGGCTGAGCCGTCCAGCGCAGGACGAGGATGCGCTCGACATCGGCGCCCTGCGCCTTCTCGCTCTCGACCCGCTTCGGGCCGATCGCCCGTAGAGCCGTGAACGACTTGAAGTAGCTCTCCAGCTCACGGGTGTCGAAGTCCGCAACCGGCCTGTCTCCGCCCAGGTCCCGGTACAGGCGCTCGAAGATGTCCTCATAACCGCCGACCGTCGACGAATCGAGCCCGCGCTCGGCGATGCCCTCCTCGATCCAGCCCTCGCACGCGTTGCGCAGAGTGCGATCGGGCGCTGCCGACGTGACGCGCGGCGCGGCGCGGAGGATCTCGTCGAGCCGCTCCTGGGCCTCCTTCGGCGTCAGGTGCTCCGGCGATGGCTTGGGACCATCTCCGGCGCGCCAGATCGTCGCGCCGCGCGGGGTCTTACGGCCGCTCGCCTTGACGTGCGCGGGACCGAGCCGCTGCCCATGACGGCCCTCCGCGTCGCGCCAGTACGCCCAGTACGACCGTCCGCGCCCACCACGGTCCTTCTTCACCTGCAAGTGTCCAGTGGGCTTGACCGACTCGCTCATCGGTTCGAGGATACAACCCCGATTTCCCCAGGATTTCCCAACTCGGCTGTTCTAAGGTCATCTAACCCGAGCTAACTTCGCTCTACAGAGCGCAGCTAGGCCCAGATGCGTATCGGAACGCCGACTCGTAATGAAGGGGTCCCCGGTTCGAATCCGGGCGTCGGCTTGGGGAAGGCCCCGGAAATCAGCGCTTTCTCGCTGATCGGCTTTCCGCCCGCCTGCGCCCGGGATGGCACAGTGGGCGTCGATCGGGATGAAGTCGTCGTCCCCACCGTGTGTCCGCAACCCTCCCTACGCTGCGCGGGTGATTGCCGATCCGCGGACACCTTGGCCGGTTGGGTTCCTAGACCCCGACAACGGCCGAGGGTGGAGGAGTCAGCGGTGCGACAGTGGGGCGGTCGCCGGCCGTGCCTGACGCGCCGCGGATTGCCTATCTGATTACCTCGTACACCCTCCCGGATCAGGTCTTGCGGCTGGCGGAGACCCTTCGCCGTGGTAGCCCGCGGGCGCTGATCGCGCTGCATCACGACGACCGACGGTGTGCCGTCGACGTGCCGGCGCTGGATGCGCTCGGGGTGCGCCGGGTGGAGCCGCCGTCCCCGGTGGAGTGGGGAGAGTCCTCGCAGTTGGAGATGGTCCTGCGATGTCTGGAGTGGCTGCTCGAATGCAGCGACTTCGACTGGGTCGTACTGCTCTCGGGCCAGGACTACCCGATCCGGCCGCTGGCGGACATCGAACGCGGGCTGGCGGGGAGTGGCTTCGATGCCTTCATCGAGGCCGCGCGCGTCGAGCCTCCGACGTTGAGCCGGCAGGGGCCGGTTGACGAGTTCGCGTCGCGTTACTTCTACCGGTGGCGGAAGCTGCCGCCGGGTGCCCGAGGACGCACGCTGCTCGCGATCGCTGCGCGCGCCCGCCCCTTGCTTTCCGTGCGCAGCATGCCGAGCGGTACATGGGTCGGTGTGCGTGCGTTTCGGACTCCGTTCGGGCCCGGTTTCGAGTGCCACCGCGGGTCGGACTGGTTCACCCTTTCGCGCCGTGCCGTCGATGCCGTCGTTGCGCTACTCCGCGCGAAGCCGGAAATCCTCGACCACTACCGTCAAACCCTCATACCGACGGAGTCGCTCGTGCAGACCGTGCTCGCCAGCGACCCGGCGTTACGGATCTCGGGCGACTACCGGCGGTTCACCGTCTGGCGCCCCGGAGACGCGCGACCGCGCGTGCTGGGCTGCGACGACCTCCCGGACATGCTGGCGTCGGGCGCCGACTTCGCGCGCAAGTTCGACCAGACGGTGGACCGCGCCGTCCTGGACGAGATCGACCGGCGCTTGCACGTCGCCTAGGCTGGCGGCGGTTGCCGCCAGCCCAGGCCCACGGGCGATCGCCTAGCCCGCCGAAGCGCAGATCGCGTACACGCGCACGTCGATCGCCGCTCCGAACGAGAGCGAGTTGTTGAACACCTGTGCGCTCCAGCCGTCACCCGTAGGTGTGGGCATGTCGGCGGAGATCGCGAGCTGGCGCTGCACGCCGTTCTGGCTGCCGTTGGTGCCGAGGTCGGCACCGCCGCCGACCGCAAGCTTGCCGGCGGGGCAGGTCACGGTCTGGACTCCGCTGAGCCCGCGCGTCGAGTTGCTGTCGGGGACGAACACGTTGGCGAACGTCTCGCTGACTACCTCGTAGCCGCTCACGCCCGCCGCGCCGGCCGGCCCGACGGCGCCCGCCGGTCCGGCAGCCCCCGCCGCACCCTGCGCTCCGGCCGGTCCACGAGCCCCGCGTTCGCCCCGCGCGCCGCGCGGTCCCGGGATCAGCTTGCAGACGACGGTCTTCGTCGGCGTCACGACGCGCTGCGGGCACACCCGGCGCTTGAACACGCAGGTGACCTCGCTCTTGCCCTGCGCGACGCCGGTCGGGCACTTGACCTCGACCTTCTGCGTCTTCAGCTTCTCCGAACCGCCGCCGTCGCCGCCGGCCGCAACCGCCGCCGTAGCCACCACTACGGCTGTCGTCACCGCCGCCACGCCGGTGAACGCTGCATTGAGAGACCTGGCCATCTGCTGCTCCTTCCGAGCTCTGTAGGGATCTCGGTCGGATCGGCGGATGGCCCGCCGGCGCCAAGCGGCGCGGCTCAGATCAGACGAGAAGCCGAGCCGGCGGTCAGCCGGCGGGCAGCAACTCCGCCGCCCGGCAGAACAGGTCGTCCAACGCCAAGTCCAGCGCCGCCGCCAGCACCGCGATCTTCTCTACGGTCGGGCAGCGCTCGCCGCGCTCGATGCCGCCGACGTAGTTCGTGCTGGTCTTGCTCTTGTTCCCCAGGACCATCTGCGAATAGCCCCGCTCGAGGCGTGCCTCGCGTATCGCGTCTCCCAGCGCGATGAGCCAAATTCGGGGGCTCGCCTCCACCGCCTGAACGTTTCCAGCCCAGAAGTGTGATAGCCACCGCCTGAGCGTGTGATTGTGTTAAGCCTCGCCAGCGGGCCGTCCTGGCCGCCTCTACGATGTACCGGAGATGGCCAAGGTCCTCTACGCCCCGTTCGGAATCATCGCCGGCCTGATCGGCGGCCTCGTCGCCGGCACCATCTTCAAGCAGGTGTGGAAGGGGCTTGCGGGGGAGGACGATCCGCCGACCCCGCGCCAGAGCGAGTACTCCTGGAAGGAGATCCTCGGAGCGGCGGCGCTGCAGGGGGCGATCTTCTCGGTGGTCAAGGCGCTGATAAACCGCGGCGGCGCCAAGGGCTTCGAGAAGGTCACCGGCTCCTGGCCGGGCGACTGAGGCCCGACCCGGCTACAGCTCGTCGAGCGTCGTCAGCGATCCGTCCTGGTAGGCGGAGATGTCGATGCACACGAGCCCGTACTTGGCGTACTCGCGCTGCTTCTCCGCCGCCAGCGAGCAGACCTGGCCCTTGCGGTAGGGGCCGGTACCCGCCTTCTGCTTCTTCTCGCCGGCCTGCTTCTTCTTGGCCGCCTTCTTCTTCTGGCACTGCCGCTTGGCCTTGCCCTGCTTCTTGGAGCAGTTCGTCGCCTTCTTCTTGGCCGTCTTCTTCTTCGCCGCCGCACCGGCCGACGCGGTCCCGCCCGCACCCGAGTCCGCGGTCGCCGCGCTAACGGTGGCGCCGCACGCGAGCAGGGCGACGGCGGTCAGTACTGCGAGCAGCGACTTCAGGCGGTTCACGGGGCTCCTCTCGGCAACGGTTGCGCGGGCATCCTAAGCCGCGCCGCGGACTTGCGGGCACGGCGGCCGTAGGCTTGCCCGGCGGTGAACGATCTCGTCACATACGTCGGCCACGCCACCGCGCTGATCGAGCTCGGCGGCGTCCGGGTCCTCACCGACCCGATCCTCAGCGGCCGTGTCGCCCACCTGCGCCGCCACGGCGGCGCCGTCGACGTCGACTCGCTCGGCCAGCTCGACGCGGTGCTCGTCTCGCACGCCCACCTCGACCACCTCCACGCCGCGTCGCTGCGCCAGGTCGCGGCCAAGCGGCCACAGCCGACGCTGATCATCCCGCGCGGCCTCCACCGCCACGTCGCCAAGCTCGGCTTCGACCGCGTCGTCGAGCTGACGGCAGGGCAGGAGACCGAGATCGCCGGCCTGCCGATCTCGGCGACCCGAGCCGACCACGACACCCGCCGCCACCCGTTCGGCCCGCCCGCCGAGGCCGTCGGCTACCTGCTCGGCCACCCGGGCCGCCAGCTCTACTTCGCCGGCGACACCGACGTCTTCCCCGAGATGGCGACGCTCGCCGACGACCTCGACACCGCGCTGATCCCCGTCTGGGGTTGGGGCCCGTCGCTCGGCCCTGGCCACCTCGACCCGAGCGGCGCCGCCGAGGCGCTGAAGCTGATCCGCCCCCGGCTCGCGATCCCGATCCACTGGGGGACCTTGTTCCCGTTCGCGCTCGACCGCCTGCGCGGCAAGGCTCCGTTGCTCAGCGACCCACCGCACGAGTTCGCGCGCGAGGCCGCCCGCCTAGCCCCTGACGTGGACGTGCAGGTGCTCCAGCCGGGCCAGGCGATCGTGCTGGATCCGCGACGCGGCGACGGCTGAGCCCGTCCGCCGGCCCCGCGCTCAGGGGTAGAGGCCGCGCGTGACGTGAGCGTCCGCCACGCGCTGCACGCCAAGGCAGATCGCGGCCTCGCGCAGCGACAGCTCGCGCCTCCGGGCGAAGGCCACGACCTCGTCGAACGACTGGCGGATCCGCTCGATCAGCCACTCCGCGTCGCCCGCGCCGGCGCGCGCCATCCCCTGCAGCGAGTGAGCCCACTCGAGATAGCTGGCAATCACGCCGCCGGAGTTGGCGAGCAGGTCGGGAACGATCAGCAGGCCGCGTTCGCGCAGCGTGCGGTCCGCCATCGACGTCGTCGGGTAGTTGGCGCCCTCGACCACGACCGACGCCTGGATGCGCTCGGCGTTGTCGCCGTGCAGTACGCCGCCGACAGCAGCCGGGATCAGCACGTCGCACGGCATCTCGAGCAGCAGGTCGCGGCCGACCGGCTCGCCGGTCTCGGCCTCCCGAACGCTGACGCCGGCGTCGACCGCCTCGCGCAGTGCGGTGCGATCGAGACCCTCCGCCGAGTAGCGGGCGCCGTAGACGTCGCTGACGCCCACGACGATGAAGTCGTCGTCCTCGTCGAGCAGGTCCGCGGCTGTCATACCGACGTTGCCGTAGCCGGCGACCACGACGCGCACCGGGGTGGGCAGGCCGCGCTCGCGCACGGCCAGGCGGACGCACTCGACGACGCCCAGTCCCGTGGCCGGCCGCCGTTCCGACGAGCCGCCGACGATCAGCGGCTTGCCGGTCACCGCGGCGCCGCTGGCGCGGCCGTGGGCGGTGGCGTAGGTGTCCATGATCCAGGCCATCTCGCGTTCGCCGGTGTTGATGTCGGGCGCCAGCACGTCGTGCTCGGGCCCGATCACCGGCATGATCTCGTTGGCGTAGCGGCGCGTCATCCGCTCCAGCTCGCCGATCGAGAGGTCGCGCGGGTCGCAGCGCACGGCCCCCTTGCCGCCACCGAACGGAACGTCGACCAGGGCGCACTTCCAGGTCATCACCATCGCCAGCGCCTTGGTCTCCTCCAGGGTCGCGTCCGGGTGGTAGCGCAGCCCACCCTTCGCCGGGCCGCGCGTGAAGCTGTGCTGCACGCGGAACCCGTCGAAGGTCTTGATCGAGCCGTCGTCGAGCCGGACCGGCACCGCGACCTCGAGCGTTCGCCGCGGCCGCCGCAGCATCTCGATCAGCCCGTCGTCGATCTCCAGCGTGCGGCCGGCCTGCGTCAGCTGCTCCACGGCGGCCTGCCAGGAGCCGTCGCCGGACAGCGTGAACTCGGTTGTCGTCATGGTGGTCGTGACTGTACGGGCCACTACCGGACGAACAGGTCCATCGGGGGATGGTTGAGCACGACCGGCCCGTTCTCGGTCACGTGGACGTTGGTGCCGAGCAGCAGGCTGCCCTCCTCGGCCAGGATCCCGGTCTCCAGTGTCAGCACGATGCCCGGCTCGAGGACGTGATCGTCGCCCTTCATCAGGCTGAGCGCCCCGAGCCAGATCGGCGGGTACGACAGCTCCATGCCGAAGCCGAAGCGGCCCCAGTTGTCGCCGCCATGCTCCCCGAGCGCACGCTGCGAGAACGCGACGATCTCCTCCGAGGAGGTTCCCGGCCGCAGCAGCTCGATCCCGCCGAGATGGGCCTGGTGCACCAGGTCGTACAGCTCGCGCACCCGCTGCGATGGTTCGCCGATCGCGATGTTGCGGACCTCGTTGCAGTGGTAGCGGCGCGAGACCCCGGTGACCTCGATCAGCAGCACGTCGCCCTGGGTCAGCCGCTTGCCGATCGCGGTTCCGTGCAGCGACGCACGCGCGTCGACGATCCCCGGGTAGGCGCAGTACTCCCCGCCCGCTGAGGTCACCGCCTGCTGGATCGCACCGAGCACGTCGCTGTCGGTCACGCCCTCGCGCGCGGTCTCGACGCCGGCGACGATGCCGACGTCGGCGATCCGCGCCGCCTCGCGGAGATACTCGACCTCGAGCGGCGACTTGACCAGCCGCAGCTCGTCGATCGGCGGCGAGACGTCGACCAGCTCGGTCCGCGGCAGCGCCGCCTGCAGGGCCATCACGAAGCTCGGCTTGAGGTGGTAGGAGCTCAGGCTGAGACCGAGCCGCCCGCCGTCGGTGAAGCCGCGCCGGCGCAGCAGCGCGAGCGTCCGCTCGACCTGGTCCTCGTGGGTCCAGACCGACTCGGTGTCCTCGAGCCAGCAGGTCTCGCGTGCGAGAACCTCCTCGGCCTTGTTGTAGAGCAGCGTCAGCGGCTCGCCGACGCTGCCCGGGACGACCAGCGCCTGGTGGTAGAAGATGCTGGTCGGCTCGTAGCCGGAGAGCCAGGTGTAGTGCTCGGGCTGGGTGATCAGCGCGAACGGCACGTCGTTGTCGGTGAGCCAGCGCTGGACGCGCTCGACGCGCCCCTGGTACTCCTCGACCGGGAACGCCAGCCTCGTCGCCGCTGTGGTGAGCTCGCTCATTTGCGGATCAGCCCCCGGTCGAAGCCGCTCAGGATCTCGGGCTCGCCATCGGTCACCGCGACGGTGTCGGAGACGAAGATCCCGAACCGGTCGGTGTAGGACAGCAGTGAGACCACGTGGAAGGTCATGCCCGGCTCCAGCAGCTCCTCGCCCTCGGGCCGCAGGCTGAGCGCCTTGCGCCCGACCCAGTCGATGCCGACGGCGTAGCCGACCCGATGGCGCAGCCAGTCGTCGCGTCCGGCTGCCGCGAGCATCCCGCGGCAGGCGGCGTCGACGTCGCCGGTCGTCGTGCCGGGGCGCATGCTGGCGATCGCCGCGTCCTGCGCCGCCAGCGCAAGCTCGTAGACCTCCTCGGCCTCGCGGTTCTCGCCGAGGATCACCGTGCGGGCGAGTGGCGAGTGGTAGTGCAGCAGCGAGCCCGACTGCTCCGTCCAGACGGTGTCGCCGGACTTCATCTCGCGCAGCGCCCACGCGCCGTGCGGCAGCCAGGTCCGCTCGCCGCTGAGTACGTAGGGCATGTAGTACGGGAACTCGCTGCCGCCCTGGACGAGCGCCTCCCAGACCTTGCTGGTGACGTCGGCCTCGGTCGCGCCGGGCACGGAGGCCTCGGCGAAAGCGCGCACGCCGGCGACCGAGATCTGGCTGACGCGGCGCATCAGCGCGAGCTCCTCCTCCGACTTGACGGTCGAGGCCTTGCGCACGATGTCAGCCGCCTGGACCCACTCGGTTCCCGGCAGCTGCCGGCGCAGGCCGTCGAGGTCGGCGGGGGTGAGGCCCCAGAGGTCGCCCTCGATCCCGATGCGCCCCTTCGCGAGGCCGAAGTCGTCGAGCAGCGAGGCGAGCACGTCGACCGGGTCGCGTGGATCCTCGACGTCGGAGGAGTAGCCGATCACCTCGTCGATCGGGGAGTCGTCTGCGGCGCTGAGCTGCTCGAACTTGCGCACGAGGAACGCCGACCGGTCGGCCGTCATGACGAGCGGGGAGAGGCCGAGGTGGACGCCGGCGGTCATGAAGCCGTGCGGGTCCCCGGCGACGTAGGCGAGGTGCTGCGGCGCGCTGACGATCAGCGCGTCGAGACCCTGATCGGACATCGCCGCGCGGATCGCGTCGTGGCGGCGCTTGTACTCGGCGGGAGAGAAGTTCTCGACTCCCCTGAAGGTGGGCAGCATAGGGTCCTTCCGATTGACTAACGAACGTTAGGTAGTTAACTCTACCTTCGTCGTCGGCGCTGTCAAGCGGCGTCTGGGAGCTTCGGCACGAGCACCGCCTCCTCGGCGGGCACGTGGAGCACGATCGGGTCGCCGACGCCGAAGCCGCCGGAGTCGCGCGCGTCGAGCACCGCGGTCACGCGGCCGACGTGCTCGACGTCGACCGCGACCTCACGCTCGTCGCCGAACAGCAGCGTCTCCGCGACTACGCCGCGCAGCTCGATCCCGTCGGCCGACGGCGCCAGCCGCAGGCTGCGCTGGCGCACCGACAGCAGCGCCTCCTCGCCGTCGATCGGCGCGCTGACGGTGGCGTCGATCTGGGTGCCGGCACAGCGCACGCGGGCGCCGCCGTCGCGCAGCTCGAAGCCGTCGATCGGCAGCAGGTTGGCATTCGCGAAGAAGCCCGCGACGAAGCTGTTCGCCGGCCGGTAGTAGAGCGCCTCGGGCGTGTCGAGTGCGGTGATCCGCCCGGCGCGCATGATCGCGATGCGATCCGACAGCGCCAGCGCCTCCTGCTGGTCGTGGGTCACGTAGATGACCGTCGCCTTCAGGTCGCGGTGGATACGGCGGATCTCCTCCTCCATCTCCAGCCGCAGCGTCCGGTCGAGCGCGCCGAGCGGCTCGTCCATCAGGATCAGCGCCGGGTCGTAGGCGAGCGCGCGGCCGAGCGCGACGCGCTGCTGCTGGCCGCCCGAGAGCTGGCGCGGATAGCGCTTGCCGAAGCTCGACAGGCGCAGCAGCTCGAGCATCTCGTCGACGCGCTTGCCGCGCTTGTCGGCCGACCAGCGGCGGATCTTCAGCCCGTAGGCGATGTTCTCCGCGACCGTCATGTGCGGGAACAGCGCGTACTGCTGGAAGACCATGCCGATGTCGCGCTCGGCCGGCGACATCCGCGAGATGTCCTGGCCGCGCAGCAGGATCTCGCCGCTCGTCGGCGACTCGAAGCCGACGATCAGGCGCAGCAGCGTCGTCTTGCCGGAGCCGCTCGGTCCGAGCAGGGTCAGGAACTCGCCGGGTGCGACCTCGATGTCGGCGTCCGCCAGTGCGACGGTCGCGCCGAAGGTCTTGCCGACGCCGCGCAGCGCGAGCGCCGCGCCGCGTTCGTCGTCGTCGCCGGCGGGCGAGCCGGTGGCGGGTCCAGGGGTGTGCGTTTCGGTGGGAGTCACTCTTCGGTCGACCTCGCAAATCTGAGGGCCAGGATCATCAGCAGGCTGGTGGCGACCATCAGCAGCGTGGCGACGGCCATGATCACCGGGTTGACCCCGAGCCGGGCGGAGTCGAGGATCGCCTTGGGAAGGGTTGTCAGGCCGGGGCCGCCGATGAAGTTGATGAAGACGGCCTCGTCGAAGCTCGCGACGACCGACAGCACGAAGCCGCCGCCGATCGCCGGCAGCAGCAGTCGCACGGTTATCCCCAGCCAGGCGCGCAGGCGGCTGGCGCCGGTGACCATCGCCGCGAGCTCGAGCTCGGCGGGCATCCGGCTCAACGCCGCGGAGGTCACGATCAGCATCAGCGGGATCGCGAGCACGGTGTTCGCGAGTACCAGGCCGGTGTAGGTGCCGAGCAGGCCGAGCTCCGAGAGCACGCCGAACATCGCGACCGCGAACGCCGAAATCGGAATGATGATCCCGGCCAGCCCGCCGAAGTGGAGGACGTGACGGCCGGGGAGGCGGCTGCGGTGGATCGCGAACACGGCCGGCACGGCGATCAGCGCCGAGAGGACGCCGACCGGCAGTGCGACCTTCAGCGACAGCAGCAGCGCGTCGCGCCAGATCGGGTCGTTGAAGAGGGTCTCGTACTGGCGGAATCCCCAGGAGTCGGGCGGCACGCCGAAGTAGGGGTCGTTCGAGAACGACAGGACGGCCGTCAGCGCCACTGGCGCGAGCAGGAAGCTGGCGGACGCCGTCACGGCGACGATGCCCACGATCCGCGTGATGCGGTCGCTGGTGCGTGCCGAGAGCCTCATGCGATCGCCCTCGCCAGCCGCTCGCGCCCGACCAGCAGCAGCACCAGCGCGAGGATCGCGATCGCCACGATGAGCAGGATCACCGAGGCGGCGCTCGCGACCGGGTAGTCGAAGTAGGTCAGGATCCGGTCCTGGATGAAGGTCGCCATGAACGGCGTCTGGGCGCCGCCGAGCAGCACCGGCGTCACGTAGAAGCCGAGCGAGATCGCGAACACCAGCGCGGTGCTGGCGACGAGCCCCGGCACCGCCAGCGGCAGGACGATCGTCCGCATGATGCGGGCGCGTGTCGCGCCGAGGCTGCGGGCAGCGGAGAGCAGGCCGTCGTCGATCGTCAGCAGCGCTCCGTAGAGCGACACGGCCGCGTAGGGGACCATCGTGTAGACCATCCCGAGCACGACCGCGGTCGGCGTGTAGAGGATGTTCAGGCTGCCGATCCCGATCGAGTTGAGCAGCTGGTTCAGCGCCCCGTTCTCGGCGACCAGCAGCACGATCGCGTAGTTCTTGGTCACCGTTCCCATCCAGAACGGGGTCAGCACCGCGAGCCAGAGGATCAGGCGTACGAGCATGCTGTTGGTCGAGCGGATGTACCAGGCGCAGATGCCCCCGATCGCGACGCTGAGCACCGCGACCAGCACGGACGCGCCGATCGTCGTGAACAGCGCCTTGCGGCCGGCGGCGCTCTCGAAGACGGCGGTGTAGTTGCCGAATCCGTCGCCCGTCGACACCGAGTCGATGCCGAGCTTGACCAGCGGATAGACGACCAGGACGCCGAGCAGCACGAGCAGCGGCGTCACCAGCAGCAGCGCCGGGCGATGCCCGAGCACGGGGTTCCATGCCTTACGCGGCGCCGCATGGGTTTGCTGGGTGCTGGGCAAGATGAGCTCCGTGGCGGCTCCGCTGGAGGGTCGCCGCCGTTCTTGGTTGCTCAGACTAACAACTGTTAGCCGAGAAGCCAAGTACTAGGAAGAAAACCTTTATGCAACATGAAGTTGCAGTCCGAGCCCTGAGCGTCTAGCGTACGAACAAATGTTAGTGCGTGTGAGCGCCGGGGCGACTGGCTCGGTTGGCTTCCAGGCCCGAGAAGGAGGAGCGATGGATGTGATTCGGTTTATCCGTAGGCGGAGCGCCCTACTGGGCGTCGTCGCGATCGCCGTCCTGGCCGTCTTCGCCGCCGGCTGTGGCAGCGACGACTCCGGCGACAGCACGAGCGCGTCGTCCGGCGGCACCAGCACCGACGAGAAGTTCGGCGACGTGCGGCTGACTGTCGGCGGATGGGGCGGGGCGATCAACAAGCAGACGCAGCTGTCCTACCTCGACCCGTACAAGGCCGAGGGCGGCTCGTCGGCGGTCTTCGACGACGCTCCGGCGACCCAGCTCGCGCGGCTGCAGGCCCAGAACAAGGCCGGCAACGTCACCTGGGACGTACTCGACTCCGTCGGTGCGGACGCCGCCTGGCCGATGCACGCCGAGGGCCTGCTCGAGCCGCTGCCGGCCGACCTGAAGTCGCACCTCGAAGAGGTCCTGGGTGAGGAGCGCGTGACCGACTTCGGCTTCACGCACGCCAACATCGCCCACGTCATCGCCTGCAACATGGACAAGGTCGACGCCTGTCCGAAGACGATGGCCGAGTTCTTCGACGTCGAGAAGTACCCCGGCTCGCGGATGTTCCCCGGCGTCGGTCCGCTGACGGCGGCCGCGATGGCG
Source organism: uncultured Thermoleophilaceae bacterium (assembly GCA_964629855.1). Classification (GTDB taxonomy): domain Bacteria; phylum Actinomycetota; class Thermoleophilia; order Solirubrobacterales; family Thermoleophilaceae; genus JAAYBF01. The sequence continues at coordinate 4,750 of CAZVRI010000007.1, read as the reverse complement.
CAGTCGGCATCTGGAGTCGACGGCAAGGCGATCCAGAACGACCCGCCGGACCTCGACGCGGTGTTCGACAAGCTCGACGAGGTCAAGCCGGGGGTCGACGTGTTCTTCACCTCCGGGGACCAGCAGGAGCAGATCATGCGCAGCGGCGAGGCCGACATGGGGATCATGTGGAGCGGTCGCGCCTACGCCCTGAAGTCCCAGGGGATGAACCTCGAGATCAACTGGGACGGCGGGGTCTACGAGCCGAGCTACTGGGCGGTTGCCAAGGGGGCTCCGAACAAGGAGGCCGGCTTCGCCCTGCTGCGCTGGATCGCCGACAACGCCAAGGGCCAGGCGGAGTGGGCGGAGGCGCTGCACTACTCGGTGCCGAACCCGAAGGCGCTCGAGATGGTGCCGGAGAACATCCGCGCCGAGCTCGCCGACACGCCGAGCAACTTCGAGCAGATCGTCGTGCCGAACTACCCCTGGTACGCCGAGAACACGAAGGAGCTCAACCAGCGGTACCAGGACTTCGTCGGCGGCTGATCGCCGGCGGAGCTGACTGACTGATGGCCCCGTCGCCACCGCGCGACGGGGCCGTTGGTACTCCCGTCTCTCGACCGAACGAGCGTTAGTTAGGTACGATGCCACCGATGAGCGCAGGACCCACTCACAAGCTTCCCGTCGGCCCGCTCTCCGACGAGCTCTACGAGCGTGCGCTGGGCAGCCTGCCCGGCGGCAACTCGCGCACCACGCTGTTCGTGCCGCCGCACCCCCCCTACGCGCGCCGGGGCTACGGCTGCCTGCTGGAGGACGTCGACGGCCGCGAGCTGATCGACCTGCAGAACAACTACACGGCGCTGATCCACGGCCACGCCCATCCCAAGCTGGTCGAGGCCGCCACCGCCGCGCTGCGCGACGGAGCCTCCTTCGGCCTGCCGACCGAGCACGAGATCGCGATGGCCGAGCTGCTCTCCGAGCGCGTCGGCTGGGCGCGGCGCTGGCGCTTCGCCAACTCTGGCACCGAGGCGGTGATGATCGCGCTGCGCGCCGCACGCGCGCTGACCGGCCGCGACGTCGTCGTCAAGTTCGCCGGCTGCTACCACGGCAGCTACGACGCGGTGCTCGCCGACGGTGCGCTCGGCGTGCCGGCGGGCCTCGCGCGCGACGTGGTCGAGGTTCCGCTCGGCGACATCGACGCGCTACGCGCCGCGCTCGACGCCCGCGCCGGCGAGGTCGCCTGCGTCCTCTTCGACGCGATGCCCAACCGGGCGGGACTGCGACCCGCCGAGCCTGGCTTCGTCGCCGAGCTGCGCGCCGAGACGCGCCGCCGCGACATCCTGCTGGTCCAGGACGAGGTGCTCACCTTCCGCATCGCGCCCGGCGGGTTGCACTCGCTCTACGACCTCGAGCCGGACCTGATCACGCTCGGCAAGGTCATCGGCGGCGGCCTGCCGGTCGGCGCGGTCGGTGGCCCGGCTGCGCTGATGAACCAGTTCGACCCGCGCCGCAGCGACGGCCTGCCGCACGGCGGCACCTTCTCCGCCAACCCGGTCACGCTGGCCGCCGGCAGGGCGGCACTCGAGCTCTTCGACGCGGCGGAGATCGACCGCCTCAACGCGCTCGGCGACCGCCTGCGCACCGCACTCGCCGACCAGGGCCGGCGCGTAGCCGGCCGCGGCTCGCTCGTGCGGCTGCTGGCCGACGACCCGGCGGCGCTCTGGTGGAGCGCCTACGAGCAGGGGCTGCTGCTGTCCGGCAACGGGCTCGCCTGCCTGTCGACGCCGATGGACGATGCCGTGATCGACGACGCGATCGAGAGGTTCGACCGTGTCGCGCGCTGACGGGCCGAGCCTCGCCGAGGCGATCACGGCCAACGTGCACTCGGGCGAGTCGGTGTACATCACCGGCTTCACCCACCTGATCGGCTTCGCCGCCGCGCACGAGATCATCCGTCAGCGGATCGGCGGGCTGACGCTGATCCGGCTGACGCCCGACGTCGTCTACGACCAGCTCGTCGCCGCCGGCTGCGCGCGGCGGCTGGTGTTCAGCTACCTCGGCAATCCCGGCGTCGGTCACCTCGCGGCGATCCGTCGCGCGATCGAGTCGGGCGAGATCGAGTGGGACGAGTACACCCACGGCTCGCTGATCGCGGCGCTGCGTGCGGCGGCGTCCGGCGCCCCGTTCGCGCCCGTCGCGGCCGTCGGCGCCACCGGGCTCGTCGAGTGCAACCGCGCGTTCGGATTCGTCGAGTCGCCGTTCGGCGGCGAGCGGGTCGCGGTCGTGGCGCCGCTGGCGCCCGACGTCGCGATCGTCCACGCCCAGCGCGCCGACCGGGCGGGCAACGTCGCGGTCTGGGGCTCGACCGGCGACATCCCCGAGGCGGCGCGCGCGGCCCGGCGGGTCGTGGTCACCGCGGAGGAGATCGTCGACGAGGCGACGCTGCGCGCCGACCCCAACCGGACGCTCGTGCTCGGACGCTCGGTCGAGGCGGTCGTCCACGTTCCGTTCGGCGCCCACCCCTCCTACGCACAGGGGATCTACGGACGCGACAACCGCTTCTACCGCGAGTGGGCGGAGGTCTCCGGCGACACCGGCCGGCTCGCTGCCTACCTCGATCGGGAGATCCGCGGCGTGCCCGACTGGGACGCCTACGTACAGCGCAGTCGGAGCCGCCTCGACGAGCTCACGGCGGTCGGCGAGAGCCCGCCGAACACGGTCAACCTCGGTGACAACGCGGCGATCGCCGCCATACAGGAGTAGGAATGTCGAATCCCAAGGTAGTTGTGGTCGGAGCGGGCGCACTCGGTCTCGCGAGCGCCGTCTTCCTCACGCGCAAGGGCGTGACCGACGTGACCGTGATCGAGGCCGATCACGTCGCCTCAGGCTCGTCCGGCCTCTCGGTCGGGATCATCGAGACCCAGTACATCGAGCCGCTCGACATCGAGCTGCGGGTCCGCGCGATGGGCTTCTTCTCCCAGCTCGAGCGCGACCACGGCCTCGACATCGTCCGCAACGGCTACCTGCGGCTGGCTCGCGACGAGGCGTCGCTCGAGGGCGCCCGTCGCAGCGTCGAGACCCAGCGCGAGCTGGGGGTCGCCGAGGTCGACGTGCTCGACCGCGCCGGTGTCGAGGCGCTCGTGCCGCACATGCGCTGCGACGACGTGCTCGGCGGGCTCTGGGGACCGAACGACGGCTTCATCGACGGCCACCTCTACTCGAACCTCCTCGGCGAGATCGCGACGGCGGCCGGCGCGCGCCTGATCGTGCGGGGGCGGGTCACGGCGATCGACCAGCGCGGCGACGGCTACGAGGTCCGCACCGCCGACGGGACGTCGATCGCCTGCGACTACGTCGTCAACGCGGCCGGGGCGTGGGCATCGCGGATCGCCGAGCTGGCCGGGCTGTCGATGCCGCTCGCCGCTCAGCGCCACCAGGCGGCGATGGTCAAGGTCGACGGCGTCGACTACACGATGCCGTCGGTGATGGACTACATCCCGCACTCCGGCGAGACGGGGCTCTACTTCCGTCACGAGCGGCCGGGCCAGCTGATCGCGGGCCTGCACAGCGAGGACATCACCGCCGACGTCGTCGACCCCGACGCCTACGCGCGCAGCGCCGACGCCGACTTCATCGAGCTGCTGGCCGAGAAGCTGATGGCCCGTCTTCCGGCCTTCGAGACCAAGGCCGGGCTCGGCAACGGCTGGGCCGGTCTCTACCCGGTCAGCCCGGACGGCGTTCCCCAGGTCGGCCCCAACCCGGGTGCCGAGCGGTTCGTCACCGCCGGCGGCGCCGGCGGCTCGGGGATCCAGCTCTCGCCGGTGATCGGCGAACTGGTCGCGGAGTGGATCGTCGACGGCGAGGGCCGTGCGTTCTCGGCCGCCGAGCGGCTGCTGCCGGGACGCGACGCGCTCGTGGGAAGCGCGTGAGCGCGACCGACGACATCGCGACGACCGCGGCCGGCTACCTCTCCGATGGCGAGGTCGTGCTCGTCGGCGTCGGCCAGCCCGGCCGCGCTGCGACGCTCGCCCAGCGCGAGCACGCGCCGAACCTGCGGCTGGTCTACGAGTCGGGCGCGATCGGCAGCGTTCCGAGCCGGCCGCCGCTGTCGATCGGCGACCCGACCCTCTTTGCCGGGGCGCTCGCGGCGATGTCGGTCGCCGACGTCTTCGCGTACGTGATCGAGGGCGGGCTGATCGACACCGCCTTCGTCGGCGTGGCCGAGATTGACCGCCGCGCCCGGATGAACAGCACCGTCGTCGGTGACTACGCCGCCCCCAAGGTCCGTCTCCCGGGCAGTGGCGGCGCCTGCGAGATCGTCGCGCACGCCCGCCGCGTGCTGGTGCTCTCGCCGCTGCAGCCGCGCCGCTTCCCGGCGGAGGTCGGCTTCGTGACCAGCGCGCCGCGGCCCGGCGTCGAGGTGATTGTCGTGACCGACCGCTGCGTGCTGCGCCGCGCGCCCGACGACGACGAGCTGGTGCTGCACCGGCTGCTCGGCGACGCGACCGTCGCAGAGGTGCGCGCTAACGTCGGCTGGGATCTCCGGGTCCCCGATGCGATGCCCGCCGAGGGGGAGTCCGATGTCTGACGCCCACATCGTCGCCGCCGTTCGCACGCCCGTCGGCCGCTACGGCGGAGCGCTCGCCGGCGTCCGCCCCGACGACCTCGCCGCGATCGCCATCCGTGCCGTGGTCGAGCGCTCCGGCGCCGACCCGGCCGCGATCGACGAGGTCGTCATGGGCTGCGCCAACCAGGCGGGGGAGGACAACCG
>CAZVRI010000006.1:54739-68890 GCA_964629855.1 uncultured Thermoleophilaceae bacterium | reverse complement strand
CGCAATGGTCTTCCAGAACTACGCGCTCTATCCGCACATGACGGTGCGCGACAACATGGGGTTCGCGCTCAAGCTGCATGGAGTCGACAAGGACGAGGTCAACAAGCGGGTCGAGGAGGCGGCGAAGATCCTCGACCTCGGCGAGCACCTGGACCGCAAGCCGGCCAACCTCTCCGGTGGTCAGCGCCAGCGTGTCGCGATGGGGCGGGCGATCGTCCGCGACCCGTCGGCCTACCTGATGGACGAGCCGCTCTCCAACCTCGACGCGAAGCTGCGCGTCCAGATGCGGACCGAGGTCTCGCGGATCCAGAACCGCACCGACACGACGACGATCTACGTCACCCACGACCAGACCGAGGCGATGACGCTTGGCGACCGCGTCGCGGTGATGCGGGCCGGCGTGCTGCAGCAGGTCGACACGCCGATGGAGCTCTACAACCGGCCGAAGAACCTCTTCGTCGCCGGCTTCATCGGCTCGCCGGCGATGAACTTCATGCCGGCGACTGTCGAGGGCGACACCGTCAAGCTGCCGATGGTCGACGTGAAGCTGCCCGACGAGCTGCGCGAGCGCGTCGGGACCGGGGGCGAGGGCGGCAGCCGTGAGCTGATCGCCGGCATCCGGCCAGAGAACTTCGAGGACGCCAGCCTGCTCGGCGACGACACCCTCCGCCGCGGCTCCTCCTTCAAGGCAAAGATCGACCTGATCGAGTCGATGGGCTCGGAGATCTACGCCCACTTCAGCGTCTCCTCCGACAAGACCATCGAGTCCGCCGAGCTGCGTGAGCTCGCCGAGGACTCCGGCGCCGGCGAGGTCCCCGGTGGCGGTGAGGAGGGCGACATCGTCGCCCGCCTCTCAGCTGAGTCGAAGGTCAAGAAGGGCGACGAGGCCGACATCTTCATCGACGCCTCCCACATCCAGCTCTTTGACCCGTCCGACGGGTCCTCGTTGACCGCCTGACCGAAGCGCAGTGGGTAACGGCGCGTCTATCGTGCCAATTGGCTACCCTGATCCGGTCCACGGGTGCCGGAGGGAAGTTGCCTGTGCCTGGACGGTCAGATGTTTCTCGAAAAGGAACGGTGGGGCGTGCCGCTCAAACTTGCATCTTTTGCAGCATGTGCGATCGGGCTGATGGTGGGCGCTGTGTCAGGCTCGACGGCAGTCGCGGCAACGCACTTCTACGAAGCGACCACCTACGGGCAGGGTCAAGCACGCGACATGGTCGTTTGCGACTTCGATGCTGACGGTCATGAGGATGTTGTCTCAGTCGCCGATGGCAAGGTGTCGATCTGGTTTGGGGACGGTGCGGGAGACTTCGAGATCGTGGAGCACCCCACGGGGGGAGGGATTCCGGGCGACATTCAGGTGGGCGACATGAACGGAGACCAAGTTCTCGATGTCGTAACGACCGATGTTCAAAGTCACCAAATACTGATCTTCGACGGTCTCGGCGCAGGTGAGCTGGACGAGCCTCGCGTGGTCGCGGAGAACTACTGGGGAACTATCGTGCTGGGTGATTTTGGCGGCGACAGCGCCCTCGACGTCATCGCATCGCGGTGGGATCACAAGAGCGTCGTTCTCGTTCAAGGCGTCGGCGGCGAGTTCTCGCCGACCGTCGAGTTGCCTATCTCGGTCGGGAACGCGAGTGTTGTCCGCGACCTGGATGGGGATGGCGACGCGGATCTCTCGCAGCTGTCCTCGAGTGACGAGGTGCTGGTGTTCCGACAGGGGCCATCGGGAACCTTTGGTGCTCCGACGGCGAATCCGGTTGACGATTCGCCTACGGATCTCGAGGTCGTCGATCTCGACTCTGACGGGCATCTCGACCTCGTCACGTCGTCGACTCAGCATGGTGGGACGATCTCGGTGGTCCACGGCCAAGCGGACGGCTCGTTCGAGCCAGCGGCCATCCGAGCCAGTGGCCCAGGTACTAGTGCATTGGAGGCTGCGGATCTCGACGGAGACGGCGATATCGACCTGGCCCTTCCCGGCTACGACGGGTTCGCCCGAGTGATGCTCCAGGACGCTAGTGGCAATTTCGAGCTGATCGACGCGGGCATCCTGCACGCGAGCGTGATGGGGGCGAACTCCGACCTAGCCGATTTCGATGAGGACGGTCAAGACGATCTTCTACTGATGGTCCCGAGTGATGCGGGAATTCAGGTGGCGTTCGGGGACGCGCTCTACGTGAGCCCGACGTGGATCGACTTCGGCTGGCTGAGCGCACTTGACTCGGCGACGCAGTCGTTCACAATCCGCAACACGGGATCTGCGCCGACTGCTCCGGGCGCGATCGGGGTCTTGGGTCTGTCACCGGGAGCGTTTTCGATCGTCGGCAATAGCTGCACCGGGACGCTTGGTCGGCGCGCGACATGCGAGGTCGACGTTCGCTTTGACGCGCCGGTGGCGACAGACGAGCTGTTCGACCTGGTGGAGATCCAGGGCAGCTCAGCCTCCGGACCGCGTTACGTGTTCGTGGAAGCGGCCTCGTTTCTCAGCGCGTTCCTGTCGCCGAGTCCGAGCGCGATCGACTTCGGGTACGTAGCGGCGGGCCGTAGGAGTGCTTCACGTGAGGTTCGGATTGTCAACGCCGGAGACGAGCCTGCCGAGATCGCGGAGGTGTTCGCGAGCGCGGGCTTTGGAGTAGGACGCGACACTTGTTCGGACGAGCTGCTGCTGCCGGAGGACGAATGCGTCGTATCGACCGACTTCAGGCCGACGGCATCGAGTCCTCTTGTCGGAACCCTGACGGTCACCTATGCGGGCGGCGGTACGGGGCCTGCCTCCGTAGGGCTCCGCGGGACACGTACACCGCCGGCGCGTCCGCTTCGCCCCGGTACGAAGCCCCCACCGGTCGACTACGGGCCCGTCGATCGAGAGCTGGTGCGGCTGACGCGCGCTCTTCCAAAGCTCCTGCGCGGAGGTCCTGCGGGACTCCTCCGGCTTCCGCGGTTCGCGACCCGTCAGACGGGCACGCTGCGCGTGCGTGCGCACGCGATGCGCAAGGGTAAGCGCGTCGCGCTCGTAGACGCCAAAGTGCGTGTCGAGGGTGGCGTGCCACGCCGCTTGAGTTTCCGGATCGCGTCTCGCAAGCGCAAGCTGCTGCGCGCCTCGAAGCCCGTGCGTGTGAAGGTCAATGCCACCTTCCAGCCGCTCGGGGGAGGGCTCGTCTTCCGGCAGGCGTCGGAGCTCTTGGTTCGTCCGCCGAAGGGCTAGCTGGCGCGCGAGAGGTGGGCTACGCTGGCCCGATGCCCACTCGCTCGCTCAGCCGTCTTGGCGCCGTTCTGGTCGTTGCCGTCTCCTGCGCGTTGCTCGCGCCGGCGGGAACGCTCGCCGCGCGCTCGCTGACGATCGCGCCGGCCCAGTGGGATTTCGGCTCGCTCACGCATGGCGCGTCTTCGACGACCTTCCTGAAGGTGACAAACAACGGGACCGAGCTGCTCGAGCTGGGCGTGATCCGGGTCGACGGCGATGCTGCGGTGTTCTCGACCGCGGGCAGCCCCTGCGTGACGGGCCTTGCGCTCGACGTCGGCGACAACTGCGACGTGAAGGTGACGTTCCGTGCACCGTCGTCGAACGGCGCGTTCGCGGGAACGCTCGTCGTCGAGGGCGACGGCGGCACTACGCCCGGCACCGCGTCCCTGGCGGCCAGGTCGATCAGCAGCGGGGCGCTCGTGGCGGAGCCGGACAAGCTCACCTTCCCGGCCACCGCGACGGGGAAGACCTCCGCCGTGCGCGGCGTCACCTTCCGCAACACGGGGGACACGCCCGTCACGGTCACGCGCGCCCTCGTCCCGGCCCACTTCGCCCTGGCCTCGACCGACTGCGTCCGCACGATCCAGCCGGGCGGCGAGTGCAAGGCAAGGGTCGCGTTCAAGCCGGTCACGCAGGGTGCCCAGGCGCTGAGCGGAACGCTGACCTTGCGGGCCAAGCTCGGCGTGGCGGCGACGGTGTCGCTGAGCGGCAGGTCGCTCGGGTTGTCGGGAGCCGCCCCCAAGCGACCCCGCCGTTCGATCGAGGCCGACCTCAAGGGACTCGCCAACGCCATCCCCAAGCTCGTCCAGGGAGGTCCCGCGGGAGCCCTGCGCCTACCCAAGTTCAAGTCACCGGCGGCGGGCAAGCTGACGCTCGCGTTCCACGCGCAAGCCGACGGCAAGCGTGTCCGCGTCGGCGGCGGCCAGCTGAAGTTCACCGCCGTCAAGAGCCGCCGCCTCAGCTTCCGCCTCACTTCCCGCGGCACCGAGCTGCTGCGCCAGACGATGCCCGTCCGTATCAAGGTGACGATCAAGTTCAGGACCAAGAGCGGCGTCGTCTACAAGCGCATGCCCACCCTCACCGTCCAGCCGCCCGCGTAGGCGCCCACCCCGCGCCGCTAACGCAGCGCTCGCAGCTCGGCGGGGGTGGCTTTGCGGAGGTCGAGGTCGTGGCCGATCTCGGGGACGACCTCGGTGACGTAGGCGTCGATGTCGGGCTGGGACTGGGCGCGGGCGACGGCGACGCGGTGGTGGCCGTCCTCGACGAAGTGGGCGTTGGCGATCCGGTAGACGCGGATCGGGGGCATCGACTCGCCGCGGCGCCGGGCGGTCGCGATCCGCTCGAAGCGGCCGCGGGGGCGGCTGGAGGTGGGGCGGAAGCCACGGTCGAACTCGCGGCCGCGGTCGACCGTTCCGACGATCGAGTCGAGCGGGATCGACTTCAGGCCGAGCCGGCGCTCGCCGCGGCGGCCGAGGGCCTCGACGACCTCCTCGAACGGGAGGATCGCGACCTTCGCGCCGGGCTTGCCCTTGAGGCGGTTGGCGAGCCGCGCGAGCGCCCGCCGCCGCCGGGCGCGGGAGAAGTCGAACTGCGCGTCGGTCTGGGGGAAGCCGGTGTCCTTGGGCACTGAGGCTTCACTACCCGGCTGGTGTGCGAGGGTACCCGGCCGATGGCGCGCTGCTTCGTAACGCGAGAGATTCCGGGGACGGCCGTGGAGCGGCTCGCCGCCGAGCACGACGTCGAGGTCTGGCCGGAGCGGCTGCCGCCGACGCGCGAGCAGCTGCGCGAGCGGGCCGCCGGTGCCGAGGGCCTGCTCTGCATGCTCACCGATCCGGTCGACCGTGAGCTTTTCGAAGCGGCCCCCGAGCTGCGCGCCGTCTCTACCTACGCGGTCGGCACCGACAACATCGACCTCGCCGCCGCCAGCGAGCGCGGTATCCCGGTCGGTCATACGCCGGACGTCCTGACAGAGACGAGCGCCGACCTGGCGCTGGCGCTGATGCTGGCCGTGATGCGCCGCATCCCGGAGGGGGACGCCGAGGTGCGGGCGGGGGAGTGGCTGACCTGGGAGCCGGCACGGCTGCTCGGTCATGACCTCCACCGGGCGACCGTCGGGATCGTCGGGCTGGGGCGGATCGGGCAGGCCGTCAAGCGGCGCGTCGAGGGCTTCGGAGCGCGTGTGATCCACACCGGCCGCACCGATGGCGTGCCGATCGAGGAGCTGCTGGAGCAGTCGACCGTCGTCACGCTCCACTGCCCGCTGACCGACCAGACGCGCGGCTTGATCGACGCCGACGCGCTGCGCCGCATGCACGACGACGCCTATCTCGTCAACACCGCCCGCGGCCCGGTCGTCGACACCGATGCGCTGGGGCAGGCGCTCGAGCAGGGCTGGATCGCGGGCGCCGCGCTCGACGTCACCGACCCCGAGCCGCTGCCGGCCGACCACCCGCTGCTGAGCGCCCCGAACCTCGTCATCGCGCCCCACCTCGGCTCCGCTTCGCACGACACGCGCGCCGAGATGGCCGACATCGCCGTCGACAACCTGCTTGCCGGCCTGCGCGGCGAGCCCCTGCCGCACCAGGCGAACCGCTGACCGGCGCGGCGGGCAGGGCCCGCCGCACCGATCGCGCGGAGTCGGCCGCGCCCGCTCAGGGACAGAACGCCGGCTTCGGCGGCAGGACCGACAGGGCGCAGACGACAGGCGTCAGCAGCCCCAGTTGCGTCGTCAATCCGCCGACGGTCGTGGTCAACCCGCCAACCGTCGTGCCGAGCGCACCGACCGTGCCCTGCAGGTTGAGCAGGTTGTTGGTCACGGTCGTCAGGTTGCTGCCGAGACCGTTCACGGTCGTCGTCAATGCGCCGAGGTCGACGCCCTGCTGGGTCACCGTCCCAACCAGACCGTCGGTGACGTTGGTCAGGCCGCTGACGTCGTCGAGCAGGCCATCGACCGTCCCGTCGAGCGTCGCGAGCAGCAGCTCGTTGGCGCCGACACGCCCGGAGAGCACGTTGAGCGCCGTCTCGAGCGCGTCGATGTCCGTCAGGACCGTCGACAGCTGACCGAGGGTCCCCTCAGCGAGGTCGAGGCGTCCACTTAGCCCGTTGACGGTGGTGAGCAGCGGCCCGAGCTGGCCCTGGACCGTCCCGAGCGACGACTGGAGCCCGCCGACGGTGCCGTTGAGCGTCGTCAGTGACGACGACAGGCCGCCGGTCACGCCCTCGAGCACGCCGGTGCGGCCGAGCAGCGAGTCGACGTCGCCGCGCAACGAGGCCAGCAGGTCCGGGTCGACGATGCCCTCGAGCAGGTCGATCCTGGCGATCAGCGAGTCGAGCGAGCCACCCAGCGACGCAAAGCCGCTCTCGAGCGCGCTGGTCCGGGCGGCGAGTCCGTCGATGTCGCCGCGCAGAGCCGCCATCTGGGAGGCGTTCGACGCTGCCATCGCGTCCACGCGCTGTGACAGCGCTGTCAGCCGTGCGTCGAGATCGGCGACCATCCGCGCCAGGTCGTCGTTCGACAGCGACGAGGCACGTGCGATCACGCCGACCTTGCTCACCGCGAACGACGGCACCGACCGCTTGCGCAGCCGCTTGACCTTCTTCCCTGACAGCTTCGCGACGGCCCGCACGCGGTCGCCGGCCTGGAGCGCAGAAGGCGCGAGCTTCACCGATCCGCGCCCACCCGGGCCCGGTGCCGACAGCCGTGCCCGCGGCGAGACCAGCACGCGCACGATCCCCTTGCGCAGCTTCAGCCGCCGCTCCGACCGCTCGGTCAGCAGCAGTGGCACCGACGTCCGCTTGCCCTGGGCGGCCGGCGGAGCGATCACATGTCCCTCAACACGTGTGGTCTTCGCCGACGCCGACGGCACGGCGATCGCAACAGCCGCGATCGCCACGATCAGCGTTGGAATGAACCTAACCGGGGTCATGTGACCCTCCCTCTCTCAGTTCTTCGTTTGACATGGATGCCCGTGTTCGATGTGGGCTGGGAAACTTGTGCGGCATGGATCTCGGACTGCGCGACAGGGCCTGCGTGATCACCGGCGGCAGCCGCGGAATCGGCCTCGCGACCGCGAAGCTGCTGGCCGCCGAGGGGGCGCAGCTGCTGCTCGTCGGCCGCTCGGAGCAGGCGCTGGTAGCGGCGGCGGCGGAGTGCGGCGAGCGCGCCGCGATCCTCGCCACCGACATCACCGAGCCCGATGCCGGCGAGCGCGTCGTCGCCGCCTGCGAGCAGCGTTTCGGCCGTGTTGACGCCCTCGTCAACAACGCGGGGACGATCAGGACGGCTGGCCTCGACGAGCTCGGCGATGGCGACTGGCAAGAGCAGTGGGAGCTGAACGTGATGGCCCCGATGCGGCTGATGCGCGCCGCCGCGCCGCGGATGGCCGCCGTCGGCTGGGGGCGGATCGTCAACGTCTGCTCGTCGTCGGGCAAGCGGCCGTCCCAGCGCAACGCCGCCTACTCCGTCACCAAGGCCGCTCAGTTGTCGCTGTCGCGCACCTACGCCGACGCCTTCGCGCCCAAGGGGGTGCTCGTCAACGCCGTCGCGCCCGGTGTGGTCGGAACCGGCCTCTGGCTCGACGAGGGCGGTCTCGCCGACCAGACCGCTGCCCAGCAGGGGATCGACCGCGAGCAGGTACTCGCCGGCCTCGGAGCGAAGATCCCGCTCGGCCGGATCGGCACCGAGGACGAGATCGCGGCGGTGATCGCCTTCCTCTGCTCCGAGCGCGCGTCGAACGTCGCCGGCGCCGCGTGGAGCGTCGACGGCGGCAGCGTCCCTTCGATCATCTGACCACTGCCCCAGCGCGCTCATCGGGCGACCCCGATCGGACTCGTCACGACCCGCGCCGAGCGGCCGTCGCCGCGCTTCCGGACAGTCACACGCCGCGTGACGACGACTCTCTGCCCAGCTCGGTCGCGGGCGCTGATCTTCAGTCTGTAGACGACCGCGCGCTGCCGGTCAAGCCACCGCCGGGCGTCACGACGGAGCCCGCGCGGTAGCCGCACCCGTGGGCGTACGACGCCGGCATGGAGGGTGTGAGTCAGCCGTGTGCGCAGCGGCGCCGTACGGCTACCGACACGGACCGTCCCGCGTGTCGCGATGCGGCACGGTCGGTTGCACCGCGCCCTCACGAGCACCCGCTTGCGCCACATGAAGCGCTGGACGTGCGGCGCGTGAACGGTCAGGTGCAGCGGCCGCTCGCGCGGCGACCCGTCGGCGGCCGGCGGGGCGGGCAAGCTCGGGCCGCGCTGTCCGTCGTCCGGCGGGGAGTGGGGCTCGCTTGGCGGATCGCCCTGGACCGCGTCCCAGACGAAGCGCATGCCGGTCGACGACGCGGCGTACGCGTTGTCGGACGTCCCGTGGGGGAAGCCGAGCGCGATCGCGTAGGTGTGGGCCTCGCCCGGCGAGAAGTAGCCGAGCGGCAGCGAGTCCAATGTGGTGAGCGCGCCGTCGTAGCCGCTCGCCTGGCCCTGGAGGTCGCGCACGCGCAGGCGCAGCCGCTCCGACAGCGGTCCGCCCGCCGGCCCGGCCGCGTCGAACAGGTCGTCGACCGACAGCGCGAAGTCGCCCCCGAGGGTGCCGGTATTGACGATCGTCACGGTCCCCTCGGCCTCTTGGCCCGGCGCCAGGTTCGGGTGCTCGAGGACGGGCATCCCGTCGCGCGAGTTGGAGTGGGTGAAGTCGCCGTCGACGAACGTCGCGGCCGGGACTGCCGTCTGTGCGGCACCGTCGGGTCTCAGCACGACGACCGCCGTCGCGACCACGACGCCCGACACGAGTAGCCGCCCCAGCGCATGCATGTCAGAAGTCCCTGTCCGCGGCGCCGGACTCGGTCGCCGTGGCGGTCGAGAGCAGGTTCTGGGCGCGGTCGTAGGGCGTCGCGACCGGAGTCCAGGTCATCGTCCCGTTGCCGGCCGCCGTCGTCCGGGCCGGGTCGACTAGGAAGACCGAGTCGTAGGTCCCGAGCGTCACGACGAGCGTGTTGCCCGCGAACGCCATCGTCGACGGCGTGCCCGAGGCGCCGAAGCGGACGTTGCCGCTGAGTCCGACGGCGATGTAGTCGCTGCGGCCGAGCTGGACCTCGCCCAGCGGCAGCTGTGTCGTGTTCGCCGCGTTGTAGAACTGCACGGCGTCGGCACCGAGCCCGAGCAGGGCGGCGTCGACCAGTCGCACGACGACGTTGGTCGCCGTCCCGTTCCAGCCCGCTTGGATCGACTGCGGCTCGATCGGCTCGCTGAATGTCAGCCGCACCGTGTCGCCCTGCTCCGCGAGGCTGACGGTGCCGGCATTGGTGGTCTGGACGTCGGCGGCGAGCGGCGCCGTGTTGTCGACGGTCGCCGACCCGTTGGCGCTGTTGGCGTTCGAAGCGGCGTCCGTGGCGGTGACAGTGAACGTCTTGGCACCCTCGGACAGGACCGCGTTCGCCGTCTGGGCGGCGCTGCGGTAGCCGTAGGAGACGCCGCCCGTCGAATAGGACCCCGAGACGAGGGTCACCGTCCCCGCGCTGGTCGTGAGGTTGCGCGCGTCGGCGGTCACCGTCGCTATCCCGCTCGCCGGGTTGCCGGTGTCGGCGCTGACGTTGGCGTAGACGTAGTAGCTGCCGCCCTGCTTGACGAAGCCCGTCGCCCCGCCGACCGTCTTGCCGACGGCGACGGCCGTGACGAGCGGTGGCCGGAAGTCGTTGGCGGCGGTCACCCGGTTGGCGTCGTTCGAGGTCTGGCCGCTGAACGCGGCGAGCGCGACACCGACGGTCTGCGCAAGCAGTGCCGCCGCTATTGCGACGGCGAGTCCGCGTGCGATCGCTCTATGTGCCCGCACGGTCCACCTCCGGCGCCGACGGCGGATCGCGGCGCGGCCGCCAGATCAGCCACAGCTCGTTGGCGACCAGCAGCAGAACGCCGATGGTCAGCAGCAGCCCGGCCCCGATCCGTCCGGCGAAGACCGCGACGTGGCCGACGGCCGGCACCGTGTAGAGCACCCTGCCGAGCCGCCCGTCGGCGGCGATCCGCCAGCGCTCGCCGTGGTTGTTGGCGTCGCCGCGGGTCACGAACCAGAGGTGGTCGCCGGCGCGCCGGATCCGCACCACCCGGTGGGTGATCGTCCGCTGCTGATCGGCAGGGTCGCGGAACATCACGACCTCGCCGACCCGGGCCGCCAGCGGCTCGATCCGCTCGGCGACGACCACGTCGCCGGGCGAGATCGCCGGCTCCATGCTGCCGGTCAGGACCGTGTACGGCCGCGCGCCGAAGGCCAGCGGCCCGGCGATCGCCAGCGCGACGAGCGCGCAGGCGATCCCCAGGATCCAGACAAGGACCCGCATGACGTCTCCTCGATCTCGCTCCGTGCCCTACTGGTTCTGGGCCTCCCAGCGCAGCGTGTGCGTACCGGTGGTGCCGCCCTGTGCCTCGGCCGGCGCGCTCGCCGACAGCGTCGCGGTCACGCGGTAGACGACGGCGTCGTTGGTCGCCCAGGCGGTGGCACTCGTGCCCGGGTTGTCGGCGATGCCGTTGGCGTAGCTGCTGTGCGCCGTGGCGAAGCTCGCCAGCGTGCCGCTGAACAGCGGTCCGCCCGCGTCGGGCGTGAACCCGGTGCACGACGGGTAGCTCGGCGACGCCTGCGTCCCCGGCTCGATCGTCAGGTCGACGTACGGGCCCAGGGCTCCGATCGTGCTCGGCGTGTAGAGCTTGACCGTCGCCGCCAGCGAGCCCGTGTAGGACACGCGGATGCACGACGTGGCGCTGTCGCCTGGCTTGGCGGCGGTCAGGCTGTAGAGCGCTGAGCCACCGTCGTTGTCGGCCAGGGTCACGGTGCCCGCCGTGACTACGTTGCCGGGGTTGTCGGTCTGGCTCGAGAAAGCCGAGAAGACGCCTGTCGCCGCCAGCGCGGCGAGTACCGCGAACACGCCAAGTGTCCGCAGGACCTTCGTCCTTTTGCTCTGCATTGAATTAACCCTCCTTGGGCTCAACGCGGATTCCTGGAGGGCTCCGCGCCCCTTCTGAGCCGTCGGTTTTTACCTGTGTCGTCAGGACCGACTGCGGACTTGAGGCCCCCGCAGATGCGCGTATCGACGGATGTACGAGGGCGTCTGCATCTTGGAATGGGCCGCCTGGCGCGGCCCGGGCGCCGGACCGCCGGCTAGCCGCCTAGCCTGATGCCGATGCCAGAGCTGGATTACACGGTTCGCCGCTCCGACCGCGCCCGCCGCGCGCGGATCCAGGTGACGGCCGCCGGAGTCGAGGTCGTCATCCCGCGCCGTCAGTCGCTTGCCGAGGTCGAGCCTTTCGTCGCCTCGAAGCGGGCCTGGATCGACCGCACGCTGCTGCGGATGCGCGCCGCCGAGGCCGAGCGGCCGCGGCCACTGCTCGAGGACGGGGGCGAGGTCCCGTATCTCGGCGAGCGCCTGCGGCTAGCGGTGCGCGTCGAGCCCGAGCGCCAGCGGCCGCATGTCGCCCGCCGCGGCGGCGAACTGAGAGTGGCGATCTCCGAGCCGGGACCGGCGGCGGTCGAGGCCGCGCTCGAGCGCTGGTATCGCGCTCAGGCCCGCGGCGAGGTAGCCAGTCGGCTCGACGCCGCCGTCGCCCGCGTCGGCCAGTCCTACACGAGCATCCAGATCCGCGGCCAGCGCAGCCGCTGGGCGAGCTGCTCGTCGAAGGGTGGCATGAGCTTCAACTGGCGCCTGCTGCTCGCCCCGCCAGAGATCCTCGACTACGTCGTCGAGCACGAGGTCGCCCACCTTGAGGTCCACGACCACTCCAAGCGCTTCTGGGACCTACTCGCCGTCCGCCGCCCTGGCTACAGGGACGAGGAGCGCTGGCTGCGTGCCAACGGCTCCACCCTTCGCCTCAGCTGAGGTTCATCGCTCCCAGCGGAAGCCGCGGATCGCGAGCGTGACGCCCGCTGCGCCCCACAGCGCGAGCACCGCCAGCGCGCCGAGCTCGTGCGAGAGGCCCTGGCCGGTGACGATCGCGTCGGAGAAGCCGTCGATCACGTGCTTCAGCGGCAGCGCCTCGGCGACGGCGGCGAGGCCGGCCGGCAGCGAGTCGCTGGAGTAGAAGACGCCGGAGATCATGATCGCCGGCAGGAAGAGGGCGTTGACATAGGCCGAGGCCGAGTCGAAGTTTGGGATCGCGTGCGACAGCGCGATCCCGAGCGAGCCGAAGGTGATGACGCCGACGACTGTGAAGACCGTCAGCTCGAACCAGTTCTTCGGCCAGGCGACGTCGTAGAGGAAGTGGCCGACGACGATCACCAGTCCGACCTGGACGAACGCGTTGGCGACCGAGTTGCCGAGGAAGCCGGCGAAGTAGGCGCCGGTCGGCATCGGCGTGCCGCGCATCCGCTTGAGGATGCCCTGCTCGCGCAGGAAGGTCAGGTTGTAGGCCATCGCGTTGAAGGTCGTGGCCATCACGCTCATGCCGGCGACGCCTGGGATCAGGACGTCGAGCTCGCTGGGGTCGTCGGCCCACACCGACGCGACCAGCAGCAGCAGCGTCAGCGGCAGGATGAAGCTGAAGAAGGCGGCGCTGGGGTTGCGCCAGAAGAGCTTGCGCTCGATCCGGAACTGCTGCCAGGCGAGTGCCGCGCTGCTCATTCGCCCTCCTCCTCGGCGGCCTCGGCAGTCAGCTCCAGGTAGACGTCCTCGAGCGTCGGTCGCGCAACCTCGAGGCCCTCGAGCCGCTCACCGCGGCCGAGCGCGTCGCCGGTCAGGCGGTGCAGCAGGTCGGTTGGGTCCTCGGTCTGGTGCTCAACGCGCCGGCCGCTCGAGACGTACGAGACGCGGTAGCCGCCGGAGTCGGGCGTCAGGTCCGACGGCGGCCCCTCGGCGACGACGACGCCGTCCTTGACGATCACGACCCGGTCGGCGAGCTCCTGGGCCTCGTCGAGGTAGTGGGTCGTCAGCAGCACCGTCTTGTCGAGCTCGCGCAGCCGCCGTACAACCTCCCAGGCGTCGCGGCGGGCGGCGGGGTCGAAGCCGGTGGTCGGCTCGTCGAGGAACACCAGCTCGGGGTCGCCGACGAGCGCCAACGCCAGGTCGAGCCGCCGCTGCTGGCCGCCGGACAGTTTGCCGGCGCGGACCTTGGCGCTCTTCTCGAGGCCGACGAGCGCGATCGCCTCACGTGGGTCGAGCGGCTTCGGGTAGGACTTCGCCATGTGGCTGACGGCCTCGTCGACGGTCAGGCGCGGGTAGAAGCCGCAGCTCTGGAGGACGATGCCGACGCGCTGGCGCAGCTCGCGCTCGCGCCGTTCGGGATCGTGGCCGAGCACGCTGACGTTGCCGCTGGAGCGGCGGCGGTAGCCCTCCAGGATCTCGACGGTCGTCGTCTTGCCGGCCCCGTTGGGCCCGAGCAGGCCGAACACCTCGCCGCGCTGGACTTCGAAGGAAAGCCCGCGGACGGCGTCGACGTCGCCATAGCTCTTGCGGAGGTCGGAGACCTCGATCGCCGGTGCGCTCACGGCCGCGCACTCTAGAGGGCCACGCGGGGCTTCTTCGTCAGGGTCGCCGGCGCCAATGCCAGACGGCCGCCGAGCGTCGCGGGACTCAGGCGCCCGCGCCGGAGCCGCCGCGACCCTCGCCGCCGGCGAAGCGTGCGGCGCCCTCGCGGGCGTCGGCGAAGGTGGCGGAGCCGGACTCGGCCTCGAGCGCTAGGCCCTCGGCGAGCGGGAGGCCGAGGCCGTCGATCGCGGCGCGGCGGTCGGCGAGCATCGTCTGCTGCGGGAAGGCGGCGAGCGCCTCCGCGATCTCCAACGCACGGTCGAGAGCGCTGCCACCCGGAACGATCTCGGTCAGCATCCCGATCTCGAGCGCCTCGTCGGCGTCGAAGATGCGGCCGGTCAGGATGATGTCGAGCGCCCGGCCGAGGCCGACGGCGGCACCCAGCGGCTGCCGCGGATCGTCGGC
>CAZVRI010000006.1:38670-54729 GCA_964629855.1 uncultured Thermoleophilaceae bacterium | reverse complement strand
AGCCGCTGGGTGCCGCCGTCGATCAGCGGCACGCCGAAGCGGCGCTCGGTGAAGCCGAAGCGCGAGCCGGTGGCGGCGATCCGCAGGTCGCACCACAGCGCCAGCTCGAGGCCGCCGGCCAGGCACCAGCCCGAGATCGCGGCGATCGTCGGCTTCGAGGGCGTGAGCCGCGTGAAGCCGAGCGGTCCGCCGGGAGCGTCGAGCCGCGGACCGAAGCTGTCGATCGCCTTCAGGTCGGCGCCGGCGCAGAACGACTCGTCGCCGGCTCCGGTGAGCACCATCACCCGTGCGTCGTCGTCCTGCTCGAAACGGCCGAATGCGCCCTCGAGCAGCTCCGCTGTCGGGCCGTCGACCGCATTGCGGCGCTCCTGACGGTCGATCGTCACGACCGCCGCCGCGCCACGCCGCTCGTAGGTCACCTGATCAGCGTCGAGCCCCATACCCGCTCGCACTCTAGCCCCGAAATAGCAGCGGCCCCGTGCGGGGAAGCCGGGGCCGCGTGCCGTGGGGGAGACTGCACGACGAATAGTCGCGCCTCAGCACGCCCACGGTGTGAACAGTTGGGGAAGAGGAACTACCAGCCGACGATGTCGCGGACCTTGGTCCCCTTGCGCTGCTCCTTGCGCTTGTCCAGCGTCGACTGCAGCCAGGAGAGCAGGGTGACCAGCACCGCGAAGAAGACGACCACGCCAAGCGAGAAGAACGTGATGATCTTGTCGTTGGTCTCGCCCAGGAGACCCTCGCCGTTGTCGTTCGCGAGGGCGGGGGCGGCGAAGAGCAGCCATGCCGAGAGGGCGAAGCCGGCGAGGAGGGAGATTCGAGCCTTCATTCGGCGCGCGAGTCTACCGGCTGGGGCGGCGCCCGGCCTTCTCACTAGGGTTCGGCGGCCGTGTCGCTGATCGAGGCCATAGTCCTGGGCATCCTGCAGGGGCTCACCGAGTTCCTGCCGATCTCCTCCAGCGCCCACCAGCTGATCGTTCCGGCGATGCTCGGTTGGGAGGATCCGGGCGCGGCGTTCACCGCGGTGACGCAGTTGGGCACCGAGGCGGCGGTGCTCATCTACTTCCGCAACGACATCTGGTCGATCGCGACGGTCTGGCTGCGCTCGCTCTATCGGCCGGTGCTGCGCTCGACCGCGCACGCGCGGATGGGCTGGTACCTGATCGTCGCGACGATCCCGATCGGCCTGCTCGGGTTGACGTTCGAGAGCCAGATCGAGAACGGCGCGCGCAACCTCTATCTGGTCGGCACGGTGCTGATCGTCTTCGGCCTCGTGCTGGGCTATGCCGACCGCGTCGGCACCCACGAGCGCGAGCTCGGCGAGGTCTCGACGCGCGACGGCATCCTGATCGGCCTGGCGCAGTCGCTGGCGTTGATCCCCGGCGTCTCGCGCTCGGGCGCGACGATGAGCGCCGGCCTGCTACTTGGTCTCGAGCGGGCTGCCGCCGCCCGCTTCTCGTTCCTGCTCGCGGTGCCGGCGGTCGTTCTGAGCGGCCTGTTCCAGCTCGCCAGCGTGCTGTCGGGCGAGGAGGGCAAAGGCGAGCCGCTGGGCTACATCCTGTTGGCGACGGTGATCGCGTTCTTCGTTGGCTACGCGGCGATCGCCTGGCTGCTGCGCTACCTGACGACGCACTCGGTCGGGCTGTTCGTCGGCTACCGGGTGATCCTCGGCGCCCTGGTGCTGGTCTTGACGGCCTCCGGGGCGATCCACTCGCCGGGCTAGGATCGGGGCCGTGAGCCTGCTCTGGAAGTTCGGCCTGATCGCGCTGGTGGCGCTGGTGCTGACCGGGCTGCCAGGCGGCGACAGCGCGCTCAACTTCCTGCTGACGGCGCTCTCGATCGCTTTCTTCACGGCGATCGCGCTGCTCGGATACCGCTTGTTCCGCCAGTTCCGGATGGATCTGGAGGGGCTGCCGGACGGGAACCGGGCGGTGCTCTACGGCTCGGTCGGCCTCGCGTTCCTGACCTTCTGCGCGACCAGCCGGCTGTTCGACGTCGGTGGCGCGGGCGTCGTGGTCTGGCTCGCGCTGCTCGGCGCCTGCTCGTATGGGGTCTACTGGGTCTGGACCCAGTACCGCGCGTACGACTGAGTGAGCGTCCGCGGGAACATCGACGCGGCGACGGAGTACCTACACGACGAGACGACCGGCGGGGTCGTGCTGCTGGTGGCGACCGCGGTGGCGCTGGTCTGGGCGAACCTCGGCGACAGCTACCTGTCCTTCTGGCATACCGAGCTGACACTCGGGGTCGGCTCGCTGTCGATCACCGAGGATTTCCAGCACTGGGTCAACGACGGGCTGATGGCGCTGTTCTTCTTCGTCGTCGCGCTCGAGGTCAAGCGCGAGTTCGTCACCGGCGATCTGCGCGACCGCCGGACAGCGACCGTCCCGGTGCTCGCCGCGCTCGGCGGAGCGGCGCTGCCGGCGGTGATCTTCGCCCTGCTGACGTTCGGCGGTGACGGCGCGAACGGCTGGGCGATCCCGACGGCGACCGACATCGCGTTCGCCGTCGGCGTGCTGGCGCTGCTGGGCGACCGCATCCCGGCGGGGGTGAAGCTGCTGCTGTTGACGATCGCGGTCGTCGACGACGTGGTCGCGATCGCGGTGATCGCGATCTTCTACAGCTCGGGCATCTCGCTGGCCTGGCTCGTGGCCGTCGTCGTGGGCCTGGCGGCGATCGTGGCGTTGCGGGTTCTGGGGGTGCGGCGGGTGATCGCCTACGTGCCGCTGGGGGTCTTCGTCTGGGTCGCGATGCTGGAGTCCGGCGTCCACGCGACGATTGCCGGGGTAGCGGTCGGGTTGCTGATGCCGGCCCATCCGATCGGCGGGCGGCAGGTGTTGGAGGAGGTCGAGGACCGGCTGCACCCCTTCAGCAGCCTGCTGGTCGTGCCGCTGTTCGCGCTGGCGAACGCCGGGATCGTGCTCGACAGCTCGACGATTTCGGCGGCTGCGGAGAGCCGGATCGCCTGGGCGATCGCGATCGGGCTGGTGCTCGGCAAGCTGTTCGGGATCGCCGGCACGATCCTGCTCGTCGCGCGGCTCGGGATCGGCAAGCTCCCGGAGGGCGTGCGCGTCCAGCACGTGTGGGGGATCGCGGCGCTCGGCGGGATCGGCTTCACCGTCTCGCTGTTCATCGCGCAGTTGGCATACACAGACCAGCTGACGATCGACACCGCCAAGTTCGGCATCTTCGCCGGCTCGATCGTCAGCGCCGTGCTCGGTGTGGCGATCCTGCTCAACGGACGCCGCGCTGTGACACGCCCGTAGCGCTGCTGTAACAGAGCGGGGTTTTCCTGTCACACGGCCGCTGGGACGGTCAGTGGCATGAGCTTTCTACGCCGCCTGGGGCGGTCCGAACGAGGGCAGTCGAGCGTCGAGCTGGTGGCCGCGCTGCCGTTCGTGTTGCTGGTCGGGGCGGTCGTCTGGCAGTGCGCGCTGGCGGGGCATACGGCATGGCTCGCCGCCCATGCGGCGCGTGCCGGCGCCCGGGCGGAGGTCGTCGACGGCGACGTGAAGGCGGCCGTCCGCTCGGTGTTGCCCGCGGGGCTCGAGCACGGGCTGGAGGTCGAGCGGCGCGACGGCAGGGTGCGGGTCGGCGTGGAGCTGCCGCTGCTGCTGCACCGCTGGCGGCTGCCGGTCGCGGTCGGGGCGACGGCGGCGCTGGGAGACGGGTCGTGAACGCTCAGCTGCTCTCCGAGCGCGGACAGGCGCTGGTCGAGGTGGTCGCGGCCCTGCCGGCGCTGCTGGTGGTCGGACTTGTGTTGATGCAACTGCTGGCCGTCGGCTACTCGGCGGTGCTGGCGGGCAGCGCGGCCGAGGCGGGCGCGCTCGCGCTGGCGGGTGGGGAAGACGCGCGGGCAGCGGTCAGGCACGCGCTCCCGGGTTGGTCGCGGGTGCGGGCGCGGGTTGAGGTGAGCGGGGGGACGGTACGGGTGCGGCTGCGCCCGCCGTCACCGCTGAGGCTCGTCGCACGCAAGCTCGAGGTCAGTGCCGATGCGGCGGTGGAGCTGCCGTGAGGGGTGGGCTGCTGTCGGCGGTCGCTGACTTCCTCGTCGAGCCGCTGGAGCCGGCGCCGCCGGGCACCGAGGCCGAGCATGCCTGGACGCGGCTGGCGCGCCCGGTGGTCGCCGTGGCGGGGCTGGGGCCGCGTTGCGGGACGACGACCGTCGCGCGGGCGCTGGCGGCCGAACTGGCGCTGCGCGACGACGGCGGAGCGGCGATCGTCAGCGCCGACGCGGTGGCTGGTGGCGGGATACCGCTGGGAACGCCGGCCGCCGGGCGGCTCGGCCGGGCGGTCCAGCGGTCGCTGCCGGCGCAGACACGCGCCGTCGGCCGGATCTGCCTGACGGTTGCCGGCCCCGACCAGGCGACGTTCGTCGACGCCGCCCGCGACCTCGCCCCGCTCGTTCTCGACGTGACCGAGCCGGCCCAGACGTCGGTCGCCGCCTCGCTGGTCGACGCCGTCGTCCTGGTAGCGGGGCCCGGCACGGAGCCGTCGCTGGCGGCGATGCTCGCCGAGTCGCTGTGCCGGGTCGGGCCCGAGCCGGTAGTCGTCCTGAACCGGGATCGCGACGACGAGCGCTGGGAGGGCCGTTGCGCCCTGCGTGTGCCCGACGCCCGGATGGGCGCACAGCTTGCGCTTGCCGGTCGCGAGGCGCGGGGAGAGATGGGGCGCTGCATTGCCCAGCTCGCGGACCTCGTGGCGGTCGCGCCGTGAGGAGCGAGCGCGGCCAGGCGCTGCTGCTGATGCTCGGCGTCGTTGCGGCGGCGCTCGTCGGCACGCTCGTCCTCGTCGCCTTTGGACAGGCGCTCGGCGGCAAGTCCCGCCACCAGCGCGCGGCCGACCTCGCGGCCGTCTCGGCCGCCCACCGCATGAGCGACGACTATTTCCGGCTCTTCGAGCCGGCCGCGCTGCCCAATGGCCTGCCGAATCCACGGCATCTGTCGACGGCCGACTACCTAGCCCGCGCCCGCGCGGCCGCGGTCCGCGCGGGGGAGAGCAACGGCGTTCGGGTCGGGTCGAACGACGTGACGTTCCCCGGCGGCGGCTTCGCGCCGACGCGGGTCCGGGTGCGGACGCGCGGGACGGTCGAGGTGCGGGTGAAGGACGGAGCGCCGAAGCGGCGGATCAAGGTCGATGCCAGCGCGACGGCGGAGCTGGCACCCAGTGGGATCGGCCCCGGGATGCCGGAGATGGCCAGCGGCGGCGGCTACTCCGGGCCGCTGGCCTACCGGGGCGGCAAACCGATGAGGCCCGACGTGGCGATGGCCTTCGATCGGATGGCAGCGGCCGCGCTCGGCGACGGCATCTCCCTGATCGTCGTCAGCGGCTTCCGTTCGGACGCCGAACAGGCCGCCCTGTTCGCCGCGAACCCAGATCCCCGCTGGGTAGCTCCGCCTGGCAAGAGCCTCCACCGCCTCGGAACCGAGCTCGACCTCGGCCCGAACGCCGCCTACGGATGGCTGGCGGCGAACGCAGGGAGATTCGGCTTCGTCCAGCGCTACAGCTGGGAGCCCTGGCATTACGGCTTCACTCGCTCGGCCGGTTCCGCTTCGCTTGGCTACGGCGCCAAGATCCGCGACGGCCGCTCGGCGGTCCCGTCCTTCGTCCCGCCCCAGTTCGCCGACGTCATCTCGCGCGCCTCGCAGCGCTGGAACGTGGGCGCGGCCGTCCTCGCCGCTCAGCTCTACGCCGAGTCGAACTTCAACCCGTTCGCCCGCTCACCTGCTGGCGCTCAAGGCATCGCCCAGTTCATGCCTGGCACCGCCGCCAGCTACGGCCTGTCCAACCCCTTCGATCCCAAGGCCGCCATCGACGCCCAGGCCCACCTGATGCACGACCTCCTACGCCAGTTCGCCTCCGTCCCGCTCGCCCTGGCCGCTTATAACGCCGGTCCAGCCCCCGTGGCCGCCTGCGGCTGCATCCCCGATTACCCCGAGACCCAGGCCTACGTCGCCAAGATCCTCGGCCTCCTCGACGGCGCCGGCGACCTCACCGGCTCAGCCTTCGAAGTCCGGCTGGTCGAATAGCAAGGGGTCTTTCCGACGCCGCATCGGAGTTGTCACCCGCAGTGGGTCGGAGGCCGGCCGCTCGTCCGCTTGCGGTATCGCAGTTGCGACTTGGAGCAGCCGGCGACGTAACGTGACGCCCTTATTTCCCAGCCGTTGCGGTTGAAGGACGACCAGATGACCATGGCGCGGCCACGGCGGTCACTTACTACCGCGGGTGGGTGCAGGATCGTTTGAGATCGCTCGAGGGTGTGTATCGCGCCAGGTCGCCCATGGGCGGCAATCCGGCGTACCTGCACGGCATAACGGTAATCGTCATCCATTCGTTGAATGGTCGTCCAGCTCGCGGTGACGGCCGCCCGTCGGTCGATCGCTACGGCTGGATTCGACACCTCGTCGTGCGTAGCAGAGAGGGCGAGCAAGGGAGTGGGCCTTCCGTCGGGGAGGACGTGCCGGAAGAGCGCCTGATTGATGAACCCCTTCTCGGGCACACCCACCTGACGCCACGCTACCGTTGCCTTTCCATTTGCATCCACGACTGCCGCCACGCCGAAGGATGTCCTCTCCTCGAAGATGGCAAGTGGCGATCCCAGCGCCACGCCGCCAGCCATGCGGCGGCCACCGATCTCGGGCGTTCCGAGGCTATTCCACGTCGCCAGGCCGACGCCGCGGGCGTTGGCGAATATCCCCGGTCCGTGTGTCGACCCGTATGGCAATGGCTCGGAGACATCCTGAACGGCTCCGACGCCAGTTCCGTCGATGGTCGCCGTTCGGATGATCCTCTTTGAGTTGGCGCGGGCCTGCCAGACAACTGTCGCTCTACGACCTGGGCCCGCCGCCACACTAGGCATCGGGGCGATCTCGTCCGCCTCCGCCACGTCGAGAATGGGCTCGAGCCGCCCATCGGAACCCATGTGACGCGCATGCACCGTCGCACCTGCGATGGCGAAGCCCTTGGGGAAGAGGCTATGGCCTCGCACCTCTTCCCACACCACCGTTGCACTGCTGTCGGGATGCATCTTCACCTGCACGTCCGAGAACTCAGGAGATCGAGACAGGTCTCGCGAGTCGGCTACCACTCGAACCCGGCCGAGCGATCCTTGTGCGGTCAAGCGACGCATTCGAAGCGACCAGCCCAAATCGGGAACGTCGACGTGCCAGACGGCCACCAGCGCTCCGGACGGTCGGCTGGCGATCCATGGGCCTGCACTGGCGCTCGATGTCGCTCTCGCCAATGTGATGACTTTGCCCGGACGGCCGTGCGCGTTCACTCGCCGCACTCGTAGTGGACCCGCAGACCCCTCGACCCAGCCGACGTAGGCGCCGTCGCCAGGCGCCGGCGCGACGATCGGAGGCCCGCTCGCTCCCCGTGGCGCCACGGTCCACGGCGCCGACCAATCAGCTGTGGCCACCGGCGAGAAGCCCATCGACAATCCAACCGAGCACGCAACCAAAGCACCTACTGTTCGCCCCCTACGCAAGACCCCTCCCCGTGTTGATTACCGGTGTAACCCCCAATTCGCGCGATTGATGTGGTGTTAGGCTCGGTGCATGTGCCGAAACATTCGAACTCTGCATAACTTCGAGCCACCGGCGAATGCGGACGAGGTCCACGATGCCGCGTTGCAGTACGTGCGCAAGATCAGTGGGTCGACGAAGCCGTCGAAGGTCAATCAGGAGGCGTTCGATCGTGCGGTGGAGGAGATCACCGCGGCGACACGGACGCTGCTTGACGGGCTGGTGACCAGCGCCCCGCCGAAGGACCGCGAGGTCGAGGCCGCCAAGCGCCGCGAGCGCTTCGCCCGCCGCTCCGCTGCCGCCTAGCCAAGACGCTGGACCGCGGATAGTCTGCGCCGACATGGCGCTGGCGACCGTTGACGGAATCGAGGGACTGCGAGGGCTGATCGGGAAGCCGGTCGGTCCGAGCGAGTGGCGGGAGGTGACGCAGGCGATGATCGACTCGTTCGCCGAGCTGTCCGGCGACGACCAGTGGATCCACGTCGACGCCGAGCGCGCCGCCCGGGAGAGCCCGTTCGGCACGACGATCTCGCACGGCAACCTGACCCTGTCGATGATCGACGGCTTCCGGCTCGCGCTGATCGAGTCGACCGGCTTCAAGCTCGGCGTCAACTACGGTTGGAACAAGGTCCGCTTCCCGGCGCCCGTGCCGGTCGGGTCGCGTGTCCGGGCCAGCGCCGAGGTCGTCTCGGTCGATGACGTCGGCGGCGGCTGGTTCCAAGTCGTCACCCGCTTCACGCTCGAGGTCGAGGGCTCCGACAAGCCCTGCTGTGTAGCCGAGTCGGTCGGCCGCGCGCTCGTCTAGGCCGGCGCCGGCTGCGCCGCGCCTGGCCCAGAGCCCGTGTCTTGGGCGTGGTACTCGTCGAGCAGCTCGCCCTCGCGCTCACGGCGCGGGAAGAAGAAGAAGACGAGCACGGCGCCGAGAGCGATCGCGGCGATGCCGGCGGTATAGGCCCAGTCGTCGCCCTGGAGGAACGAGTCCTTGGCGGCGGAGACGATCTGCGGCGCGTACTGCGGGTACTGCTCCGCGGTCTGTGCCGCGCCCGCGAACGACTTCGTCAGCTGGCTCTGGGTGGCGTCGCTGATCTGTGACGACGCCTGCGCGGATGAAGCGATCTTGTCGTTGAAGGCCGACGCGTAGCCGTTGGTCAGCAGCGTGCCGAGGATCGACTGCATGATCGCGCCGCCGAGGTCGCGCTGGAGGTCGGCGGTGCCGGATGCCATGCCGGCGCGCGCGACCGGGACCGAACCGGTCAGCGAGCGCGACGCGGGCGTGCCGGCCAGGCCGACGCCGATCCCGACCAGCAGGTAGCCGAGCCCGACGTGCCAGTACTGGGCGTTCTCGTCCCAGAGCACGAGCATCGTGACGAACGCGAGCAGACAGAAGACGTAGCCGAGCAGCATCGTGAACCGCGCGCCGTGGCTGCCGACGAGCTTCGCTGAGCGCGGCGCCACCAGCACCATCCCGATCGCCCCCGGCAGGATCGCCAGACCGGAGTCGAGCGTCGAGTAGCCGAGCACGTTCTGCAGGTACTGCTGGCCGACGAACATCGCGCCCATCAGCGAGCCGAAGACGATGATTCCGGCAACCGCGGCGACCCAGAAGATCCGCCGGCCGGCGATGTCGAGGTCGTAGAGCGGGTTCTTCGCGCGCCGCTGGCGAATGACGAACGCGACCGTCGCCGCCAGCGCGATCGCCGCCAGTCCGAGCGTCAGCGAGGTTTTGCCGGGCAGGCTCGTGAAGTTGATCGACAGCACCAGCGCGCCGACCAGCACGATCGAGATGATTCCGCCGAGGTTGTCGACCGGGTCGCTGGTCTCGTGGACATGGGCCGGAATGAGCCGCCAGGCCATCACCAGCGCGACCAGCGCCAGCGGGATCGTCACCGCGAACACCGACCCCCACTCGAACTGCTCGAGCAGTGCGCCCGACATCGCCGGGCCGAGCGCCGAAAGCGCGCCGCCGATGGCGGACCAGAGCGCGATCGCACGCGTCCGGGCGGCGCCCGACCAGAGGGCGGTGATCAGCGCCAGCGTCGTCGGGAACGCCATGCCGGCAGCCAGGCCGCCGACCACCCGGGCGACGAAGAGCACGTCAACCGACGGCGCCAGCGCCGCGACGAGGCTGGCGGGCACCGACAGCGCCATGCCGAGCAGCACCATCAGCTTGCGCCCGTAGCGGTCGCCGACGGCCCCGAGGTAGAGCACCGACGCCGCGAGGCCGAGCGAGAACCCGACCGCGACGAGGTTGAGCTGCGTCTGGCTGGCGTCGAACGCCTTGCCGATGTCCGGCAGCGCGACGTTCGCAACCGCGAGGTTGAGGTTGGCGACCGCGGCGACAGCGATCAGCGCGCCGAGGACCGCCGCGGGACGTTTCGGGCTGGACGACATCGTGCGCAGCCTATCCTCGTCGTCGTGCCGGACACTGTCGAGCTGAGTCGCGCTGAGCGCGTCGCCGAGCAGCGCAAGTCGCTGCCGGACTCGCCGGGCGTCTACCTGTTCAAGGACGAGCGCGGCACGGTCATCTACGTCGGCAAGGCGAAGTCGATCCGCAAGCGGGTCGGGTCGCACTTCTCGAAGCCGGGCAACCGCTCGGCGCTGGAGATGACCTCGTCGGTGGCGGAGATCGACTTCATCGCCACCGAGACCGAGGCCGAGGCGCTGCTCGCCGAGCAGGAGTTCATCAAGCGCCACCGGCCGCGCTTCAACGTCCGGCTGCGCGACGACAAGTCCTACCCGTACATCGGGATCTCGCTTGACGAGGACTATCCGCGCGTCTATTTCACCCGAGAGAAGCACCGGCGCAACCGCGCCTACTTCGGCCCGTTCTCGAACGCCAAGCGGGTCCGCGAGACGCTCGACCTACTCGGCAAGGTCTTCCAGCACCGCACCTGCGAGGGCAAGGAGCCGGGCCGCCAGTCGGGCAGCCCGTGCCTCGACTACTTCATCAAGCGCTGCCAGGCGCCCTGCGTCGGCTACGTCTCGAAGGAGGAGTACCGCGAGAACATCGACACGATCGTCGCCTTCCTGTCCGGCCGCTACCGCGAGATCGAGCGCGAGCTGGAGCAGAGCATGAAGCTGGCCGCCGCCGACCAGGAGTTCGAGTCGGCGGCCCACTTCCGCAACCGGCTGCGCGCCGTCCGCTCGCTGCTCGAGCGCCAGCGGATCGCCAACGAGTCGGTCGGGACGCTCGACGCGATCGCTGTCGCCGTCGAAGAGGCCGACGCCAACGCCCAGGTCTTCCAGGTCCGCGACGGCGTGCTCGCCGACCGCCAGAGCTTCTACCTCGAGAACGCCGGTGAGCGCGACGAGGCCGACGTGCTCGAGGAGTTCGTCCTCCAGTACTACGCCAG
Source organism: uncultured Thermoleophilaceae bacterium (assembly GCA_964629855.1). Lineage (GTDB taxonomy): Bacteria > Actinomycetota > Thermoleophilia > Solirubrobacterales > Thermoleophilaceae > JAAYBF01. The sequence continues at coordinate 43,850 of CAZVRI010000006.1, read as the reverse complement.
CTCGATGTCGATCCCGCCACAGGTGATCGTGCCGCGCGGCGACGCCGATTTCGCCCTGCTCGCCGAGGCGCTCGGCGAGCGGCGTGGGGCGCCGGTCGAGGTCCGCCACGCGGAGCGTGGCGACAAGCGGCGGATCTTCGAGCTCGCCCAGCGCAACGCGCGGCTGGCCCTCGACCAGGACCGACTGCGTTCCGAGCACCGCCGCTCGCGCCGGATCGAGGCGATCGAGGGCCTCCAGCGCGACCTCGGGATGGCAGCGTTGCCGATGCGGATCGAGTGCTTCGACATCTCCAACCTCGGCGCGACCCACACCGTCGCCTCGATGGTCGTCTTCGAGGGCGGCGCGCCGAAGAAGTCCGACTACCGCCGCTTCAAGATCCGCGACGCGGCGCAGGACGACTTCGCCGCGATGTCCGAGGTGCTGCGCCGCCGGGTCGCCCAGTTCCGCGCGCAGCGCGAGATCTCACCGCACGAGAAGCAGCACGATGCCAGCTTCGCCGCGCTGCCGGCGCTGATCGTGATCGATGGCGGCAAAGGGCAACTTGCGGCCGGCCTGCCGCAGCTCGAGGAGCTGCGCGAGCTTGGGACGACCGTCGTCAGCCTCGCCAAGCGGATCGAGGAGGTCTTCATGCCCGGTCGCTCCGCGCCGATCCTGCTGCCGCACGACCGCGCGCCGCTGCAACTGCTCCAGCGCGTCCGCGACGAGGCGCACCGCTTCGCGATCGAGCACCACCGCTCACGCCGCGACAAGGCGATGACGCGCTCAGTGCTCGACGACGTTCCCGGCGTCGGCCCGACCCGCAAACGGGCGATTCTCAACCACTTCGGCACACCCGAGCGGGTGCTCGCGGCGAGCCGTGAGGAGCTGGAGGGAGTGCCGGGCCTCCCGGGCAAGGTCGCCCGGGAGATCCACCAGCACCTACACAGAGTGGATTGACACCGGGGGCTCGCGCCCCCGGACCCCCGCCGGCGCCTGGCCGGTCGGTGAGATTCAGCAGGCTTTGCGGGCGAGCGGCCGGCGCTGGCCCTTGCCGAACCGGCTCCAGCCGTCGAGGGTGAACGTCTGGGTCGTTCTCACGGTGCGGCCGTCGGGGGCGCGCAGGCGTAGGTAGAGGCGGGCCGGGTAGGCGTGGCGGGGCGACTGTCGCAGCCGCTTGATCGCCTCCGCGTTGAGCTTCAGCCGCAGCTGCGACGGGTTCTTCACCGCGACCCGGACCTTCCGCTGCAGGGCGATCGTCCGCATCGGCGAGCCGTCCTTCGCCGGGCGGCCGAAGAAGTGGACCAGCCGTGCCGTTCCGCGCAGTACGACCCGCTCGCGGTTGACCAACCGCGCGGTGACGACCCGCCCGCGGCGCGGTAGGCGCAGCATCCCGCCGCGCACCCGTACGAACGGCGGGTTGAGCACGCCGCGACCGCCCGCGTCGGGGACCGGAGGCGCCGGCTGTCGCGGAGCCGACGACCACGCCGCCTGCACCTTGGCGGCGTACCCGGAGTAGGCAGCCCAGGCCGCGAGTGCCCTGCCGGTCGGGTCTACAGCGACCGACGGCCGGCTGTACTCGCGGCCTCCGGTCGTCGACAGCAGCGTCGGCGCCTGCCACCCGGACGCGGTCAGCCGCGATCCGAGTGCCCCGAAGGTCCAGTCCTCGTAGTTGGCGGTCGTCCATACCGCGACGGGTGCCTTGCCGAAGCCCTCGCGCAGTGTGATCGCGTCGATGGCGGTGCTCTCCGAGGGCGTGTAGACCGTCCGCGGCTGCTGCCACGAGCCGAGCGTGCCGGAGACGGTGGAGAGGGCGCCCGTCGCGGCCGACTGCCAGGCGACCGTCGCCTGTCCGCCGGGGGCCGCGCTGACCGCCAGCGGCATCACGCAGGTGGGTCGGGGGTCGGCGGGAACGTCGGCGATCGTCCAGGCGCCGTTGGACCGCCAAGCGGCCTGGACGACCATCGGGTCGTCCCAACGCAGCCACGCCGCGGCGAGCCCGCCCTGACCGTCGTCGGCGAGCTCGAGGCCCGCGATGCCGACAGGGACAGTCACGAGAGCCTGGGGGGTGCTCCAGCTCGTCCCGTCGAAGTGGCTGTGCTGGATCTCCTCGATGGTGAGCTGGCCGTCGTTGCGGATCGACGCCCACAGCAGGTCCGCGGTCCCGTCGGCCGCGATCACGAGCCGCGGGGCGAGGTCGTGGCCGCTCTGGACGAAATGGTCGGGGGAGGACACTGTGACGGGCTCCGTCCAGCCGCTCGCCGTGCGCTTCGTCGCCCGCAACCTCGATCCGCTGGACTCGCCGTACTCGACCCAGGTGGCGATCGCGTCGCCGCGATCGTTGATCGCGACCGCGGGCCGCTCCTGGGCGATGTCGGCGACGCCGAACGACCGGTGTCCGCCCCAGGCGCCGGTGGCGCCGCTGCGCTCCGCGACGTGGACGTCGTACACGGAGTTCTCGTCCGGGTCGCCGATCCAGGCCGCGACCGCGTCGCCGGTGGCGTTGCCCGACAGCGTCGGCTCAACGGCGTAGGCGCCCGGCCAGACCTCGGTCAGCGGAGCCCAGGCGCCGCCGAGCGGGTTGGAGGTCGCGTAGACGTTCTGGCGGCCCGGGGTCTCGGCCTCGTCGCTGCTGGTCCAGAGCGCGAGCGCGTTGCCGCCGCGGTCGAGCGAGACCGCGGGGTCCCAGGTTCCGAGCCGGTAGGGCGAAAGCGTGGTGACGGGGGTCTCCCAGTCGGCCGCGGCGGGCGCCGCGAGGGTCGTGACGCAGGCGATCGCGGCGACCACCGCCGCCAGCAGGGATACGGGTCGCGCTGCAAAGGTCATCGATGCTCCTAGCCGGTCCGGGTTGACAGGCCGGACCTTTCGCGCCGGTGGCGGTTCTCCTGCTCCCGCCGGAGCTACGGGATCAGCTCGGGTCCTTTGCCGCGATGCGCCTTCTTGAAGGCCTCCAGCGCGGTGTAGACGTCGCCGCTGTAGTCGCGGCAGCCGAGCAGCCGCCCGGTGCCGTAGCGGCCCGGCTTGCCGTTCCAGGCGGTCGCCGCGACGTCGTACTCCATGTCGGTCGTGTCCGGGACGAGGACCATCTGCCGCGAGTCGTTGTCGTAGTAGGCCTTGAGGCTCGCGCGGTCATCTGCCGAAAGGTCGCGCTTGAACCAGACGATCACGCGACCGTGCTCGAGCGTATGGACGAGTCGCTGCACGCCCGGCGAGACCGAGTACGCGCCGTCCTGGGCCGGGACCGGGTCGTGCTTGCCCGACGTCGGCGGGTCCGACGAGTAGCGGACCGGCGGATCGCTGGGGGAGACGTGGAGGTTGCTCGTGGCCTTGAAGCTCTTCAGCTCGCAGTCGGCGGCCGCCGCGCCCTCCTGAACTCCGTCGACCTCCTCCGGGACTTCGAACAGGCCCTTGTCGGGGAGCAGGTCCTCGGTCTCCTCCTCGCTGACGGTGACGTCGCCGCGTGGATCGGGTGAGACGACGGTGTCGTCGTCGGAGCCGCCCGCGACGCTGCCGATCATCGCCACGACGGCGATCGTCGCCAGCACCACCGCCACGATCCCGGCGGCATAGCCGAGCACGAGGCTGCGGCCGGACGCGCGCTCCTGGTCCCCTCCATCGGCCATCGAGGGCGAACAGTAGCTGGGCCGTCTCCGCCAACCGCTAGAAAGCTGGATACGTGGAGGACTTCGTGATCGTCACCGGGCTGTCCGGCGCTGGCAAGAGCCAGGCGATGGCGACGTTCGAGGACGCCGGCTACTTCTGCGTCGACAACCTGCCGCCGGAGATGATCGCCGGGCTGGCGGCGCTGTTCGAGCACGAGGGGTCGAAGGTCGAGCGGGCGGCCGTCGTGTCCGACGTACGCGGCGGCGCCTACTTCGAGGGGCTGATCGAGGTCCTCGACGAGCTCGACGAGCGCGGGATCGCCCACCGGCTGCTCTACCTGGAGGCGAGCGAGGACGTGCTCGTCAACCGCTACAAGGAGACGCGCCGCCGCCACCCGCTGTCCGAGGGCGCGGCCTCCGGCGGTTCGGTCGCCAGCGCGATCGGCGCCGAGTGGGACCTGCTGCGGCCGCTGCGCGACCGCGCCGACGTCTGCATCGACACCAGCGAGCTGAGCGCGGCGCGGCTGCGCAAGGTGGTCGCCGACAAGATGCTGCCGCGCGGCAAGGTCGGCAAGCTCGCCGTGACCTTCATCAGCTACGGCTTCAAGCACGGAACGCCGCGTGACGCCGACCTGCTGTTCGACGTCCGCTTCCTGCCGAACCCGCACTACGAGGCCGAGCTGCGCGATCTGACCGGGCTCGACGCCCCGGTGCGCGAGTTCGTCGAGGCCTCCGAGGGGATCGAGGATTTCTTCGGCCACCTGACCCCGCTGCTCGACTACCTGCTGCCCCAGTACGAGCAGGAGGGCAAGGCCCATCTCGCGATCGGGATCGGCTGTACGGGCGGACGGCACCGCTCGGTGGTGATCGCCGAGCGGTTGGCGCGCGAGTACGGCGAGCGCGAGGACCTGATGGTCGATGTCGTCCACAGGGACGCCGGCAAGCCCCCGCGCCGGGCCTGAGCTAGATTCTCGGGTCCCGTCTTCCGAAGGAAAGGACCCCTCGAATGGCCTTGAAGGCCGGAATCAACGGCTTCGGCCGCATCGGCCGCAACGTCTTCCGAGCGGCGCATGAGCGTGGCGCGGACATCGACTGGGTCGGCGTCAACGACATCACCGACACCAAGACGCTCGCCAACCTGCTCAAGTACGACTCGATCCTCGGTCCGTTCCCGGGCACCGTCGAGGCGACCGAGACGGGCCTGATCGTCGACGGCAAGGAGCTGCGCGTCTACGCCGAGCGCGATCCCGCCGACATCCCGTGGGGCGACATCGGCGCCGAGGTCGTGATCGAGTCGACCGGCTTCTTCACCAAGCGCGACGACGCCGCCAAGCACCTCGCTGCCGGCGCCCGCAAGGTGATCATCTCCGCGCCGGCCACCGAGCCGGACGTGACCCTGGTGCTCGGCGTCAACGACGACGCCTACGACCCGGCGGCCCACGACGTCATCTCGAACGCCTCCTGCACGACGAACTGCCTCGCGCCGTTCGCCAGCGTGCTGCACGACGCGATCGGCATCGAGTCGGGCGTGATGACGACGATCCACGCCTACACCGGCGACCAGCGCCTCCTCGACGCGCCGCACAGCGATCCGCGCCGTT
>CAZVRI010000006.1:0-38660 GCA_964629855.1 uncultured Thermoleophilaceae bacterium | reverse complement strand
GTTCGCGCGCCGCCGCGATCAACCTGATCCCGACGTCGACCGGCGCTGCGAAGGCGATCGGCCTCGTGATCCCGGATCTCAACGGCAAGCTCAACGGCATCGCCGTGCGTGCGCCCGTGCCGACCGGCTCGGTCGTCGACCTGACGTTCCAGGCGTCGCGCGACACCTCGATCGAGGAGATCAACGCGGCTGTCGCGGCGAAGGCCGACAGCGGTGCGCTCGAGGGGATCCTCGAGTACACCGAGGACCCGATCGTCTCGACCGACATCGTCCGTTCGGCCTACTCGTCGATCTTCGACTCGAAGCTGACGATGGTCATCGACGGCCGGCTGGTCAAGGTCGTGTCCTGGTACGACAACGAGTGGGGCTACTCGAACCGCGTCGTGGATCTCACGGAGCGGGTTCTCGTAGGCGCTCCAGCCGCCGCCTAGTGCTGAACAAGCGCACCGTCCGCGACCTGGACCTCCAGGGTGGCGAGCGTGTGCTCGTCCGGGTCGACTTCAACGTCCCGCTGGAGGACGGCCGGGTCACCGACGATGCGCGGATCAGGGCCGCGCTGCCGACGATCGAGCTGCTGCTCGACGCCGGCGCGCGGCTGATCCTCTGCTCGCACCTCGGCCGGCCGAAGGACCGCGAGCCGGAGACGTCGCTGAAGCCGGCGTCGGACCGGCTGCGCGAGCTGGTCGACGTGCCGGTCGAGCAGGCGGGCGCGGTCGTTGGCGACGAGGTCCGCGCCGCCGTCGACGCGCTCCAGCCGGGCTCGATCCTGGTGCTGGAGAACACGCGCTGGGAGCCGGGCGAGAAGGCCAACGACGTCGAGCTGGCGCGCGAGCTCGCCTCCTTCGCCGACGTCTACGTCAACGACGCGTTCGGCGCCGCCCACCGCGCTCACGCGACGACCGCCGGCGTCGCCGAGCATCTGCCGGCCGTCGCCGGCTTCCTGCTCGAGCGCGAGGTGAACACGCTCGACGGGATCGTCGAGAACCCCGACCGGCCGCTCTGCGTCGTGCTCGGTGGCGCGAAGGTGACCGACAAGGTCGCGCTAATCGACCGCTTCCTCGACACCGCCGACAGCGTCCTGATCGGTGGCGCGATGTGCTTCAGCTTCTTCCGCGCCCAGGGCATCCCGACCGGCGATTCGCTGGTCGAGGAGGAGGGCGTCGAGCTGGCGCGCAAGGCGCTGGAGAAGGCGGAGGGGTCGAGCTGCCGACTGTTGCTGCCGGTCGATCTCGTGTTGGGCGACCGCTTTGCCGCCGACGCTGACCGCCGCGAGCTGGAGGGCGTCGACGTGCCCGACGGCTGGATGGGCCTCGACGTCGGCCCGGAGACCGCCGCCGCCTACGCCCGCGAGGTCGCGGCCGCTGGAACCGTCTTCTGGAACGGCCCGATGGGCGCATTCGAGCTGGAGCCGTTCTCGGGTGGGACGCGTGCCGTCGCGGAGGCGGTTGCCGCGGCGCCCGGCACGACCGTCATCGGCGGTGGCGATTCCGCCGCCGCGATCGCCTCGTTCGGCCTCGCCGGCGACGTCACGCACATGTCAACGGGCGGCGGCGCCGCCCTCGAGCTGTTGGAGGGCAAGGCCCTCCCGGGCGTGGAGGCCCTTGACGACCGATGAGTGAGAGAACGCCCTACATCGCCGGCAACTGGAAGCTCTGGGGCACCCGCGCCCAGGCCGCCGACTACTGCGAGCGGCTGCTGACGCTGCTGCCCGACGCCGCCCGCCGGCGGCCCGACGTGGGCCTGTGTGTGCCCTTCACCGCGCTCGAGACCGTTTCCAGCGGGCTCGAAGGGTCCGGCGTGATCGTGGCGGCCCAGAACATGCACCAGGCCGAGAGCGGCGCCTACACCGGCGAGATCTCGGCGCCGATGCTGCTCGAGGTCGGCGCGACGGCGGTCGTGCTCGGCCACTCCGAGCGGCGCGAGCTGTTCGGCGAGACCGACCGCGCGCTGTCCGAGAAGGTCCCCGCGGCCCTGGAGGCCGGCTTGCAGCCGATCCTCTGCGTCGGCGAGACCGAGGAGGAGCGCGAGGCCGGCGACATGGAGCGCAAGCTGCGCCACCAGGTCCAGGAGGGGCTTGAGCAGGTCTCCGACGACCGGCTGGCCGACGTCGTGATCGCCTACGAGCCGATCTGGGCGATCGGCACCGGCAAGGTCGCGACGCCCGACCAGGCCCAGGAGGCGACCTCGTTCGTGCGGGCGCTGGTCGGCGACCGCTCCAGCGCTGCCGCCGAGCGCGTCCGCGTCCTCTACGGCGGCAGCGTCAAGCCGGACAACGCCGGCGAGATCCTCGAGCAGGCCGACATCGACGGCGCGCTCGTCGGGGGCGCCAGCCTCGATCCGGACTCCTTCGCCCGCATTGTCGCCGCGGCTGAATGATGGCCGGCCAGGTCCCCTCCGTCTGCCTCGTCATCCTCGACGGTTGGGGGTTGGCGCCGGACGGACCGGGCAATGCGGTGTCGCTGGCGGAGACGCCGGTCTTCGACGCGCTCTGGGCTGAGCATCCCCACACCCAGCTCACCGCCTGCGGCCGGGCTGTCGGCCTGCCCGACGGCCAGATGGGCAACTCCGAGGTCGGTCACCTCAACCTCGGCGCCGGCAAGATCGTGCGCCAGGACCTGACCCGGATCGACGACGCCGTCGCCGATGGCGAGCTCGACGAGAACCCGGCGCTGCGCGACGCCTGCGCCGCTGCGCGCGAGTCGGGGCGGCTGCACCTGCTCGGCCTCGTCTCCGACGGCGGCGTCCACGCCAGCATGGACCACCTGCGGGCGCTGATCGAGCTGGCGGCCGACCACGGCGTGCCGGACATCGTGCTGCACGCCTTCACCGACGGCCGCGACACGCTGCCGCACTCTGGCGCCGACTACCTGGCGACGGTCGAGGGCTGGCTCGCCGCGCACGGTGGCCGCGTCGCGACCGTCAGCGGCCGCTACTACGCGATGGACCGCGACCGTCGCTGGCCGCGCGTCAAGCTCGCCTACGACGCGATCGTCCACGGCCGTCCGGCACGGCTCGGCTCCGACCCCGATGACTTCGAGGCCAGCGACGGGACGACGCCACCTGCCGACTCCGCCGTCGCCGCGGTGCGCGCCGCCTACGACCGCGGCGAGACCGACGAGTTCGTCCGCCCGACGCTGGTCGGGGACGAGGGCCGGATCCGCGACGGCGACGCCGTCGTCTTCTTCAACTTCCGTCCCGACCGCGCCCGCGAGCTGACCCGTGCGCTGGCCGAGCCGGACTTCGCCGAGTTCGATCGCGGCGACGCTCCGCGCGTCGACTACACGACGCTGACCGAGTACCAGGAGGACTGGGACTACCCGATCGCGTTCCCGCCCGACCGGCCGACCGCGACGCTCGCCTCGGTGCTCGCCGAGCGCGACGTCCGCCAGCTGCACGTCGCGGAGACCGAGAAGTACCCGCACGTCACGTACTTCTTCAACGGCGGTGAGGAGCACCCCTACGGCGGGGAGGAGCGCTGTCTGGTCGACTCGCCCCGCGACGTCCCGACCTACGACCACAAGCCCGAGATGAGCGCTCCAGCGGCCGCCGATGCTTTCGTCGAGCACTGGCGCGCGGGCGGATATGGCTTCGGGATCATCAACTTCGCCAATCCCGACATGGTCGGCCACACCGGCGTCATCCCGGCCGCCGTGGCGGCGATCGAGACCGTTGACGCTCAGCTCGGTCGCGTCATCGAGGTCGTCCACGCCAGCGGGGGCGCCTGCATCGTCACCGCCGACCACGGCAACGCCGACAACATGCTCGAGCCCGACGGCAGCCCGAACACCGCCCATTCGCTCAACCCGGTGCCGCTGATCGTCACGGCTGACGTCCCGGGCCTGCGCGATGGCGGCGTCCTCGCCGACGTCACGCCGACGGTCCTCGACCTGCTCGGCGTCGAGCAGCCGGCCGCGATGACCGGCCAGACGCTGATCGAGCGTTGACGCCGCCCGTCTTCGACATCGGGGCCCGCGACGGCGACGCCCGCGCTGGCCTCCTGCACACCCCGCATGGCGACGTCCGCACGCCCGCCTTCGTGCCACTGGCCTCGAACGCCTCGGTCCGCGGCCTGCTGCCCGGCGAGGTCGCCGAGCTCGGCTACGACATGGTGCTCGGCAACACCTTCCACCTGTTCATCACGCCGGGCGAGGATTACGTCGCGGCCGCCGGGGGACTGCACCGCTTCATGGGCTGGGACGGGCCGATCATCACCGACTCCGGCGGCTTCCAGGTCTTCTCGATGGGGCACGGCAGCGTCGCCGACGAGATCAAGGGCCGCCGCGACGGGCGCAAGAACATGGTCCATGAGATCTCCGAGGACGGCGTCCGCTTCCAGTCCTACACCGATGGCGGTGAGCGCTTCATGGGTCCTGAGACCTCGATGGAGGTCCAGGCGAAGCTCGGCTCCGACATCGCGCTCGCCTTCGACGAGTGCACGCCGTTCCACGCCGACCGCACCTACACGCTGCGCGCGATGGAGCGCACCCACCGCTGGCTCGACCGCTGCATCGCCTGGCACGGCGAGCACGCGCCCGCCGGTCAGCTGCTCTACGGGATCGTCCAGGGCGGCGTCTACGAGGAGCTGCGGCGCGAGTCGACCGACTACATCGCCCAGGCCGACCTCCACGGCGTCGCGATCGGCGGCTCGCTCGGCCAGGAGAAGGAGCAGATGCACGAGGTCGTCGGCTGGGCGCTGCGCGGCCTCCCCGACGAGCGCCCGCGCCACCTGCTCGGCATCGGCGACGTCGACGACATCCTCCACGCCGTCGCGGCGGGAATCGACACCTTCGACTGCGCGACGCCGACCCGGCTCGCCCGCCACGGCACCGCGCTCGTCCCAGACCCGTCGAAGCGCTGGCGGCTCGACCTGACCAAAGGCGCCTCGGCCGGCAGCGACGAGCCGATCGCCGCCGGCTGCCCTTGTCCCGCCTGTCGCGACCACACCCGCGGCTACCTCCACTACCTCGCCCGCCACAAGGAGTTGACCGGCGCCCGCCTGATCACCCTCCACAACCTCGCCTTCATGGCCGAGCTCATGAAAGGCCTACGCGCCGCAATAGAGGCCGGCGACCTGGCCGCCTACACACAGCGCGTCCTGGCCGGCGAAGCGCCCTACTAGAGCTCTACTGCGTGTTGTCGCGCAGGAACTGCTCGATGCCGTCGATCTGCTGCTGGACGTCGTTTTTGTCGACGGGGGAGATGCCGCTATCGCCGCCGCTCGAGGAGAGCAGTACCAGGGCGACGGCCGCGATCGCCATCAGCACGGCGACCAGCGCCAGGAACTGACCCCAGCGGCGGTTGCGGGTGCTGCGCTTGGCGGCCTCGGCCGCGGGAGCCGCGGTGGCGGCCTGGCGTCCGCGCTCGGCCGGCGGCACGGGCACAATCGGCGGCCGCTGGCGCGTCCGCAGCGCCTGGGTCGCGTCGGTCACCTGGCTGAGCGCGCGCGTCGCGTCGGGGTCAGTGACCGGTCCCGCCGCGAGTCGCCGCGTGGCGTCGGTGTCGTGGCCGTGCAGGCCGGCCTCGAGCGCGTGGGCGAAGTCGAGCGCGCTGTCGTAGCGGTCCTCTGGGGCACGCTCGAGCGACACCCGGATCGCCAGGTCGAGCTGCAGCGGCACTGCCGGGCGCAGCTCGGAGATCGGCTCGATCGGCTCGTCGCGCTGCTTGAGCGCCAGCTCGGTCAGCGATCCGTACTCGTGCGGCAGGCGGCCGGTGAGCAGCTGGTAGGCGCAGACCCCGAGCGAGTAAGTGTCGGAGCGCGGGCCGGCCTCGTCGCCGTGGGCCTGCTCGGGCGAGAGGTAGGCGGCGGTGCCGAGCACCGAGCCGACCTGGGTGATCCGCGTCTGCTCGGCCGCCTTGGCGATCCCGAAGTCGGCGAGCTTGGTCGTGCCCGAATCGGCTGACACGAGCAGGTTGCCGGGCTTGACGTCGCGGTGGACGACGCCGGCGCGGTGGGCGTAGTCGAGCCCGTGGCAGGCGTCCCGGACGATCCGCACCGCCTCCTCGATATCGAGCCGCTTGCGGTCGCGCAGCAGATCGGCGCAGGACGGCCCGTCGACGAACTCCATGACGATGAAGTGGCGGTGCGAGCTCGCGTCGAGCCCGTAGTCGAAGACCTGGACGATGTTCGGGTGCTGGAGCCGCGCCGCCGCCAGCGCCTCGCGCTGGAAACGGGCGACGAAGGCCTCGTCGTCGGCTAGGTGCTCGGCGAGCAGCTTTACCGCCACCGGGCGCTCGAGCACCGTGTCCTGGGCGAGGAAGACGGTCGACATCCCGCCGGCGCCGAGGCGGCGCTCGATCCGGTAGCGGCCCGCGATCTCCTGAGGTTGGGCCATCAGTCGCTCGGTGCCTCGGCGCCGCCGCGGTCCTGGCCGGGCGGGCCGTTCCCGTCGGGGCCGTTGCCGTTCGGCGTCGTCGGGGTGGTGGGGGTCGTCGGGGTCGTCTGAGGCGGCGTGGTGGTCGTCTCCGTCGTCTCGGTCGGCACCGTCTCGGTCTCGGTCGTCACGGTCTCGGTCGGCGTCTCGTCAGTGGTGGTGTCCTGTTGGCCCTGCTCGGCCGCGCGGATCTCGTCGCACTCCTGGTCGACGAGCTGGGTCAGCCGCTCGATGCTCTGCTCGAGCGCCGAGCGGATCTCGGGATCGACGTCCGAGGGGATCGAGTTGAGCGCGTCGTCGATTGGGCCGATGTTGCCGACGTCGTTGGAGTAGATGTCGTCGCAGGCGCCGGAGACGCCCGCCGCGACGCGGTCACCGACCGACTCGAGCTGCTTCAGCAGCGCTTGGGTGACGTCCGGCGGCAGCTTCTTGCCCTGTGGCTCGTCGTCGCCGCCGCAGCCCGCGACGGCGAGTGCGGCGACCGCCGCGAGCACGCACAGGGGCTGTCGGAGACGCACGGTCACTGCCCGATGAATAGCCGGTCGGCCAGATGCCTGGGTAGGTCGGCGGCCGCGATCGCCTTGGCGGCGGCGTCGATCGGATACTCGACCCGCCGCCAGCTCGCGGTCCAGGAGTCGAGATCGACGAGCAGCCAGGCGGCGCGCGGGTCGCGGTCGCGCGGCTGTCCGACGCTACCCGGATTGACGAGCCACTCGCCGTCGGCGAGGTCGTGCTCGGTCCCGCCGGGGGTCTGCTCGCCGATCACCCCGCCGTCGCGGCGTGTGAAGCGGAGCGCTACGTGGGTGTGGCCGATCGCCCCGATCCGCGGGCCCATCGAGTCGAACGACTGCCCGGCCTGCTCGGTCGACAGCACGTACTCCCAGATCGGGTCGGTGGGGCTGCCGTGGTAGAGCCCGATCCGCTCTTCCTCATGCGCTGGCTGCAGCGCTTCGAGCCAGGCGAGCGTGTCCGGGCTGGCGTTGTCGCGCGTCCAGCGGGCTGCCGCGGCAGCGGCGGGGGAGAAGTCCGACAGTTCGATCCGCCCGACGACGGCGAGGTCGTGGTTGCCGCCGAGCACGAGCGCGCACTCCTCCTGGGCGAGCGCGACGCACTCGTCTGGGCTGGCGCCGTAGCCGACGAGGTCGCCGAGGCACCAGACGGCGTCGACGCCGGCCGCGCGGGCGTCGGCGATCACGGCCGAGAACGCGGGCAGGTTGCCGTGCACGTCCGAGAGGATCGCGATTCGTGCCGGGTGGGCCCCGGGGGCATCGTTACTGTCCGGAAGGTGGCTGCTCATCGCACTCGCCTGCCACTGGCGATCGCCGTGGCGGTTGTGGCAGCCGGCGCCGCGACCCTGCTGCTTCGCCCTCGCGACGGGTTGATCGAGCCGGCTGCTGTCAATGCGACAGCGTACTTCAGCGCCGCCGACCTCGAACGTGCCAGCGACTTCCGCGATTTGCAGCGAATCCTGGCGCTCGCAGGCACCGCGCTCGCGGGCCTGACCGTCGCCGTTATCGCGCTGTGGCCGCCGCGCCCCGTGAGCGCCGCGATCGAGCGTGCCCAACGGCGGCCGCTACTCGGCGCAGCCGCCGTCGCGGCGGGTATCGGCGTGGTGGTGACGGTCGTCGAGCTGCCGCTGTCGATCTGGCGCCACGAGCGGGCCGTCGACTTCGGCCTGTCGACCCAGTCGTTCGGGCCGTGGCTCGCCGACGTGGCGAAGGCGACCGCGGTCGGCGCGGTCTATGCGGCGATCGCCGGCCTGCTCGCGATGGCGCTGATCCGTCGCTTCCCGCGCAACTGGTGGGCGCCCGGGGCGGGGTTGGTGATCGCGGCGGCCGCGGCGATGCTCTACCTCCAGCCGATCGTCGTCGATCCGCTGTTCAACCGCTTCGAGCCGCTGCCGCGCGGCGAGCTGCGCTCTGAGGTACTGCGGCTAGCCGACCGCGCGGGTGTAGACGTCGGCGAGGTCTACCGCGTCGATGCCAGCCGCCGCACCAGCGCGATTAACGCCTACGTCGGCGGGCTCGGCCACACCAAGCGGGTCGTCCTCTACGACAACCTGATCGACGATTTCCCACCGGCCCAGGTCCGTTCCGTCGTCGCCCACGAGCTCGGCCACGTCAAGTACAACGACGTTCCACACGGGCTGCTCTGGGTGGCGCTCGTGGCGCCCGCTGGCACGTTCCTCGTCCAGCGGCTCGCCGAGCGTTTCGCCCGCGGCACCCTCGACGGCCCGGGCAAGCCGGGGCCGAATGCCCTGCCGGCCGTTGTCCTCGCCTTCGCGCTCGTCTCGTTCGCCCTGACCTGTGCCGGCAACGTCCTATCGCGCCAGGTCGAGGCCCGCGCTGACGCCTTCGCGCTCGACCTGACCCGCGAGCCCGGCGCCTTCATCGACCTGAGCCGCAGCCTCGCCAAGCGCAACCTCAGCGACCCAGACCCGCCACGCCTGCTCCACGACCTCTTCAGCACCCACCCGACCACCGTCGAGCGGATCGGCTACGGGGTCACCTTCGAGCGCGAGCAGCGCTGAGGCGACGGCTACGTCAGCGGTCTGGGGCCTCGGGAAGGTTCTTGATGCCCTCCCGGGTGTGCCACTTGGAGAAGTTGTCCTCCATGGCGTCGATCAGCTCGCGCATGAAGCGCGGCGAGAGGTTGATCCGAGAGACGACGACCCCGGGAACGGAGTCCTCCTCGATCTCGTGGTCGACGCGCGCGAAGGTGATCGTGAACTCGTAGTCCGAGTGGCTGACGTTCGCGAAGTTCGCGTAGTGGCCGGCCATCACCTCCGGATCGGCGTGGATGTCGAAGTGGCGCTCTCCGTCTGGCTCGGGCATGGTCGTAGTATCGCAGCCCGTGGAGGCTCGATGAGGATTCTCGTTCTGGCCGTCGGACGGCTGCGCCCGCCCTACGTCGACGACGTCCAGCACTACAAGAAGCTGCTCGCCGGTCACGCCCGGTTGGAGCTGATCGAGGTCCGCGCGGACGAGGACGTATCGCGCCGGATTCCCGACCGCGTGTTCACAGTCCTGCTCGCCGCCGGCGGCAAGACCTACGACTCCGAGGGCTTCAGCCGCTTCCTCGAGGATCTCCGCCAGTCCGGCATGAACCTCTGCTTCATCATCGGCGGCCCGCGCGGGCTGGACCTCGACGACGTCAACATGAAGCTGTCGCTCGGACCGATGACGCTGCCGCACCAGCTCGCCCGCGTCGTGCTGCTCGAGCAGCTCTACCGCGGCCACAAGATCCTCGCCGGAGAGCCCTACCACTACTAAGTGCATAGGCTGCGGGGCTCGATGGCCGACCCCGTCAAGGACCTCAGCGATGCAGTGATCGCCGCCGCGGAGTCGCTGGGCGGGGCGCCTGCCAAAGCGCCGACTCTGGAGCGGCCGCCGCAGGCCGACCTGGGCGATTACTCGACGAACGCGGCGATGATGCTCGCGGGGGCGCTGAAGCAGGCGCCGCGGGACATCGCGGGACAGCTCGGAGAGGCCTTGAGCGGGCAGCTCGGCGATGCGGTCGAGCGGGTCGAGGTCGCCGGCCCGGGATTCCTCAATGTGTTCCTGGCCGACGGCTGGATCAAGGGCGCCGCCGCGGCCGCGCTGGCCGACGGCGACGAGTTCGGCCGCACCGTCGTCGAGACGCCCGAGCGGGTAAACCTCGAGTTCGTCAGCGCCAACCCGACGGGTCCGATCACCGTCGCCGCCGCCCGCCATGCCGCCTACGGCGACTCGCTCGCGCGGGTGCTGGAGCTGTCCGGCAGCGATGTCGACCGCGAGTACTACGTCAACGATTACGGCGGCCAGGTCCAGCGCTTCGCGGCCTCGATCCGCGCGCGGGCGCTTGGCGAGGAGCCGCCGGAGGACGGCTACCAGGGCGAGTACGTCAAGGACGTGGCGGCGAAGATTGACGGCGCCGCCGAGCTGGACGAGGACGAGCTGGCCAAGCGGGGCGTGGCGATCATGCTGGAGGCCGTCGAGGCGACGCTGGCGCGCTTCCGCGTCCACATGGACCGCTTCTCGAGCGAGCGCGCGCTGCAGGAGGGTGGCGCGGTCGACACCGCGATCGAGCGGCTGCGAGAGCGCGGCCATGTCTACGAGCACGATGGCGCGACCTGGCTGCGCAGCACCGACTTCGGCGACGACAAGGACCGCGTGTTGCGGCGCACCAACGGCGAGAAGACCTACTTCGCCGCCGACATCGCCTACCACGAGGACAAGCGCGAGCGCGGCTACGACCACGTGATCGACGTGCTCGGCGCCGACCACCACGGCTACCTCGTCCGGATGAAGGCCGCCTGGCAGGCGCTCGGCGGCGATCAGGAGCGGATCGAGCAGGTCGTGATGCAGCTCGTCAACCTGCTCGAGGACGGCCAGCGCGCCCAGATGTCGAAGCGCGGCGGCCAGTTCGTAACGCTCGACGAGCTCGTCGACGACATTGGCGTCGACGCCACGCGCTGGTTCCTGGTCCAGCGGGGACCGGACACCACGCTCGACGTCGACCTCGACCTGGCGCGCAGCCGCAGCCAGGACAACCCCGTCTACTACGCGCAGTACGCCCACGCGCGGATCGCCAGCATCCTCCGTCGTGCCGCCGACGGGCAGGTCGCGGCGGCCGTCGCCGGCGACCTCGCCGCCAGTCCTGAGCAGCTCCACCCGAGCGCGCGCGATCTCGTCAAGAAGCTGCTCGAGCTGCCCGAGGAGGTTCGCGTCGCCGCCGACCGCCGGGCGCCGCACCGGATCGCCGTCTACGTCACCGAGGTCGCCCAGTCATTCTCGGCCTTCTACCGCGACTGCAAGGTGATCGGCGCCGCCGATGAGGGCGGCGACGAAGACCTCCGGCTCGCGCTCTGCGAGCTGACCCGTCGCGTCATCGCCCGCTGTCTCGACCTGCTCGGGGTCGAGGCGCCGGATGAGATGTAAAGCGCAGCTACGGCTCAGACCTCGGAGAAGATGTTGATGCCGAGGTCGTCCATCAGGTTGAGTGCCTCGGCGTTCAGGCGCGTCAGCTCGTTGGTGTAGAGCAGCCAGCCCATCGCGATCAGGATCACTCCGGAGATCAGCGTGATCGCCGTGTAGTGGTCGCGGAAGAAGCGGAAGAAGCCCGTGACGCGTGTGAACGCGAGCGCGCAGAGCATGAACGGGACCGCGAGGCCGAGCGCGTAGAAGGCGAGCAGGACCCCGCCGTGGGTGACGGTCGACTCGTTCGAGGCGGCGGTCAGGACGGCGCCGAGCGTCGGGCCGGTACAGGGCAGCCAGGCGATCGCGAATGCCAGCCCCGCGACGATCGGCCCGCCGGTGCCGGCGTGGGCGAGCAGCGCCTCCGGCCGCCACTCGCGGTTGAGGCGGCTGATGAACAGCGTCGCGATGAAGAACGCCCCGAGCAGCATCAGCACGATGCCCGAGATCTCACGCAGCAGCTGGCGGTGGTCCTGGAGCGCCTGACCGAGGCCGGTGGCGGTCATCCCGAGCGCGACGAACATCAGCGAGAACGAGATGCAGAACAGCAGCGCGGGCAGCAGCACGTCGCGGCGCGACTTGCCGGCCTGGATGTCCGCAAACGAGACGCCGGAGATCGTCGACAGGTAGCCCGGTACCAGCGGCAGCACACACGGCGAGATGAACGAGATGAAGCCGACCGCGAACGCGGCGACGACCGTCGTGTCGACCGTGTCGGCGCCGATCACAGCTCGTAGCGCTCCAGGTCGGCGTCGAGCCGCTTCGCTGTGGCGCTGTCCTCGTCCGGTCCGTCCGCCGCCGCCGGCTTGCCTCCGCCACGCCGCCAGCGCCTGGCGGCGACGGCAATCCCACCGGCCGCCAGCAGTACGGCCAGTGCCGGGATCAGGTAGGCGCCGAGCTTGAAGCCCTCGGGCTCGGGCAACGCGAGCACGCCCGGGCCGTACTGCGCGACGAGGATCTCCTTGATCTCCTCCTTCGAGCGGCAGCGCTCGACCAGCCGCTGGATGAACTCCCGCTGGCGGTTCGCCTGCGGCGCCTCGGTCGCCAGCCCGAGCGGCGTACCGCAGACCGGGCACATCACCTCGGCCTCGACCGCCGCGAGCGTGGTCTTCGGACAGTCGGCGGCCGTCGCCGCGGCCGGCAGCGCGAGCGCGGCGACGGTCGCGAGCAGGACCAGCGCGAGCCTCATGAGCGGTCCAGCAGCGGCGCCACGTTCTCGCGCATCCAGCGGTCGTCGACCGAGCCGCGGCGCATGGCCACGATGTTCCCGCGCTCGTCGATCACGAAGGTCTCCGGATAACCGGCCACGCCGTACTCGACCAGCGACGAGCCCTCCGGATCGCGCAGCATCGGGTAGGTCAGGCCGTACTCGCGAACGAAGGCGCGCGCGTCCTCGTCGACGTCGAGCGCGTCGATGCCGAGCACGGTTCCGCGGCCGTCGCGCGAGATCCGCTTGTGCCAGCGCTCGAGCAGCGGCGACTCCGCGCGGCAGGGGTCGCACCACGACGCCCAGGCGTTCAGCACGACGATCTTGCCGCGGTAGTCGGCGAGCGACTCGCGGCCCTCGCCGGAGAGGCGGTCGAGGTCGAACGCGGGGGCCTCGATCGTGTCGCCACGCGCCAGCGCGTCGTCGATGCTGTTGTCGGGATCGCTGGCGACCAGACCGTAGGCGAGCAGCCCCAGCAGGGCGACGACGCCGACGATCGCGGCTACGGCAAAGGGCGAGAGGCGTTTCATCCCGGGGAAAGCGGACGACGGGGGTCGAACCCGCGACCTCAAGCTTGGGAAGCTTGCGCTCTACCAACTGAGCTACGTCCGCGTGAGCGCCGAGTCTAGCTCCGTGCCGGCCGCGGTGAGACGGCAGGTGATCGCCCCAAGCCTGTTGAATCACCGTCCGTGGCGACGCTCGCCGACATTCTGCCTCTGTTGGCGCAAGCCGATTTCGTGATTTCGCAGGACTTCCTCGGCAAGCCGGGGCAGCGCGCCGGCTTCCTGGTGCTCGCCGGACTGCTCGGTGGCTTCCTGTTCATCCGCACCAGCGCCCGGCTGATCCGGATGCAGGTCAGCTGGTGGCCGGGCAACGTCGAGACCTCCAGCGGCCTGCACATCCACCACCTGGTGTGGGGGATCTTGACGATCATGCTGACCGGCTTCCTGGCGTTCTCGTTCCAGCCGGACAGCCCGTGGATCGAGATGCTGGCGGTCGCGTTCGGCATCGGCTGCGGGCTGACGCTCGACGAGTTCGCCCTCTGGCTGCACCTTGAGGACGTCTACTGGAGCGAGGAGGGGCGCTCGTCGGTCGATGCCGTGATCGTCGCCGTGCTGATTGGCTGGATGATCGCCGTCGGCACAGCTCCGTTCGACAGCGGCGAGCAGGAGTCGGTGAGGGCGATCGTGCTCGTGGTCGCAATCAACCTCGTCTTCGTGGTGATCACGATCGGCAAGGGCAAGCTATTGACGGGGATCCTCGGCGCGGCGATCCCGCTGTTCGCGATCGTCGGTGCGATCCGCCTCGCCAAGCCGAGCTCGCGCTGGGCGAAGCGGCGCTACAAGCTGGAGACGCGCAAGTGGCGCCGGGCAGTCGAGCGTAACAAGCGCATGGTCGCGGCCCAGGACACCTTCTTCAACCTGATCGGTGGCCGGCCGACCGATGACGCGGACAGCGGCACCGGCTCGTAATCTTCGCC
The DNA here is from genome assembly GCA_964629855.1 of uncultured Thermoleophilaceae bacterium. GTDB lineage: Bacteria > Actinomycetota > Thermoleophilia > Solirubrobacterales > Thermoleophilaceae > JAAYBF01. The sequence goes on along the minus strand of CAZVRI010000006.1, from coordinate 24,647 downwards.
GTCCTCCATGAAGCCGATCGCCCTCCTCACACTGCTCGCCGCGCTCTTGCTGCTTCCCTCGGCCGCGTCGGCCTCGTCGACCCAGATGTCGATCATCCAGGACGACGCGACCTTCGTTCACGGCAGCGGGCGCGACATCGAGGCCGCCGTCGCCGAGGCGAAGCTGATCGGCGCCGACGCGATCCGCGTCTTCATCAGCTGGCATTCGGTCGCGCCGACGCCGGACTCGCGCCACCAGCCGGCTGGCTTCGACGCCGGTGACCCCGACTCGCCGGGCTACCAGTGGGGGATGTACGACGCGCTCGTCGACCGAGCCCGCCGCAACGGCCTGAAGCTGCTGATGGTTCTTTCGCCGGCGATCCCGTTCTGGGCGTCAGAGCAGCCGTCGCGCTGCCCGCACCTGGTCGGCGGCTACCAGCACCTCGGGAAGTCCTGCATGTGGAAGCCGTCGCCCAAGTTGTTCGCCCAGTTCGCCAAGGCGGCGGTGCGGCGCTACGGCTCGACGGCCACCAGCATGGGCGGCGCCTACGGCGGTCTGGTCTCGCTCTGGTCGCTCTGGAACGAGCCAAACCTCGAGCACTACATCTGGCCGCAGCTCCAGCGCAGCCGCTACGGGATGATCGACCTTGGCGCGGCCCGCTACCGCCAGCTCTGGCTGGCCGGCTACAACGCGATCGCCAAGTACGACCCGCCGAGCCGGAACAAGGTGCTGTTCGGCGAGACGGCGGCGATCAGCTCGCCGATGGACACGCTCTATGCGGCGCTCTGCCTCGACGAGGACGGGAACCCGTTCAAGGGCCGGATGCGCACGCTGCAGGGCTGCGGCAAGGTCCAGCGACTGCCGATCGCCGGCCTCGCGCTGCATCCCTACAACAACTTCGCGATCGGCTCGGTGTTCACCCGCAGCCACACCAAGGATTCGCTGGCGATGGGCTACGTCTCGCGTGCCCACAAGCTGCTCGATCGCGCCGCGCGCTACGGCCGCATCCCGCGCGGGCGCGGCATCTACGTGACCGAGTTCGGCTTCCAGTCGAGCCCGCCGAACCCGTTCGGCGACGCGCTCTCGCTCGGCCGCCAGGCGGCAGCGATCAACGAGGCCGACCGGCTCTTCTTCGCCGACCCGCGTGTGCGGTCGGTCGCCCAGTACGAGCTCTACGACGTCGGCAACCCGGGCGAGTTCAACACCGGCCTGCGCTTCGCCGACGGCGAGCCGAAGCCGTCACTCGCCGCCTACCGGATGCCGCTCGTTGTGTCGCGGCTCGCCGCCGACCGTGTCGAGGTCTGGGGGCAGGTGCGCCCGGCGACCGGACGGGTGCGCGTGACCGTTGAGACCACGAGCGGAACGGCGATCGGCAGGCCCCTGACCAACGGCAGCGGCTACTACCGCTTCGTCGTCACCCGCCGCGGCGCGGCCGGCATGCGCTATCGGGCGAGCTGGACCGCCCCTGACGGCGAGCGTCTCCGCAGCCGCGTCGCCGCCGCCGGAAAGCCGATCAAGTACCACGAGTGAAACTCCGCTCGGTCTGGGCCGAGGCCGGGGTAGTGATGGCGGCCGCGCTGCCGCTGCTGCTCCTGATGGACGCCTACGTGCGCGACTCGCCGGAGCCGCGCAACGACGAGCTGATCTACGAGCGGATGGCCGAGCAGCCGTTCGACCCGCACACCTTCCCGTTCGCCCACCGCGTCGCGGTGCCAACGCTGGTCCACCTGCTGCCGTTCGACCACGACTTCTCGTTCAGCTTGCTCGCCTGGCTGTCGACGGCGGCGATCGCCGGCCTCGCGTACGTCCTGATGCGGCGGTTCGAGATCAACAAGCCGCTCGCCGCGGCGCTGGCGATCTGCCTCGCGCTGTCGCCGACGCTGTTCGTCGCGTCGCTGCGCGAGGGTCGCAACGTCGACCCCGAGTCGGTGCTGGTGATGTTCGCCGGCACGCTCGCGATCGTCGACCGCAGGCCGGTGGTATTCGGGGCGATCGTCCTCGTCGGCTGCTTCGTGCGCGAGGCCGCGCTGTTCCTGATCCCGTTCGCCTACGCCGTCTGGGCCGAACGCTGGTGGGATCCGCGCGCGGCGCGTCAGACCGTGCTCGCGGCGCTGCCGGGTGTCGCGGCCTACGTCGCGCTGAGGCTGTCGGTGCCGTCGCTCTACCGCGAGCGGGTGCTCGGCTACGACTCGCTGCTCGGCGGCCGGGTGGAGGTGCTGCGCAAGGCGTTCGACGACCGGTTCGTGGTGCTGCGCCGGCTGTTCCTCGCCTATGGCCCGCTGTGGCTGATCGCGCCGTTCGCGCTGCGGACGTTGCCGTTCGCCCGCCGCGGTCTCGTCTTGGTCGCCGTCTGCGCAGCGGGGATGTTGTTCGCGCTCGACTGGGGCCGGATCGTTTTTCTCGCCGCCCCGGTCTTCGTCGTAGCCGCTGCCTGGGTTCTAAACACGCGCCCGCGCCTGGCGCTCGCCACCGTCCTCGCCTTCGTTGCGCTCGACGTCGGCTACGTCGTCTACATGGAGGACTTCGGCGGCGCCCAGGACGGCATCATCGACGCTCCGCCAACGCGCTACCCGGCGGTCTAAGGCGCTACGCGAGCGACGATCGGCCCGAACGGCGTGGCGACGCCCGGTCCGCCGCGAATGCCGCCGGGCAGCCGCGAGTCCTCGACTACGACGATCGGTCCGGGGCAGGCACCCGCGGCGCAGGCCGGCTCGTCGTTGCCGAGGCCGAACGGCCGGTCGAGCCTGACGTCAGCGCTGGAGTCGCGAAGGTAGTAGGCGACGACCGGGCTGTTGGTGAGGACCGTCTGGGCACCGGTCGAATCGACGAGCGCGACGGCCGGCGCCGCGTCGGGGTGAATCTCACGGTCGTAGCGCTGGACGAAGACCGCGACGGCCAGCGCAAGTAGGCCCGCCGCCGTCGCCGGCACGATCCAGCGCCACGGCAGCGCGTCCAAGCCGGCGGCCAGCAGCGCGCAGGCGAACGGGATCAGCGCGACGAGGTAGCGCGAGTCGAAGATCTCCGGTCCTGGGATCGAGACGACGGCGTGCAGGGCGACGGCGACTGCGGGGACGACCGCGAGCAGCCAGAACGCGATGCGGCGCTGGAGGCCGTTGAGCGGTGTGAGCCCCGCCGCGCCCGGCCGGCGGTCCGCGGCATCGGGGGCCGGTCGTCGCCAGAGTAGGACAGCCGCGCCGGCGAGCGCGGCCAGCAGGAAGGCGAGCTGCGCCCACCGGACCGTTGCCGAGCCCGCGAGGCCATGTGTGCCGGTGAACAGCGACACCAGGCTGTCGCGCAGGCTCGCGGGGGAGAGGTCGGGCGACGGCGGCGTCAGCTTGGTCACGTCGAGCTGATCGAGCCCGCGCAGCATCTCGCCGGCCAGCGGCAGCAGCGTCGCCAGCGGCAGCGCCCCGAGCAGCACGACCTCCTTCCAGCCGCGTCGCCGCCACAGCGCTGGCAGGGCGAGCAGCGGGGCCAGGAACAGCAGCGCGTCGTACTCGGACTGCAGCGCCAGCGTGCCGCCGGCCAGGTAGAGCCACCACCAACGCGCCCGTCGGCCCTCGGCCAGCCGCGCGACCGCCCACGCCGCCAGCAGCACCCCGAGCGCCGCCAGCATGAAGCCGCGCGAGTAGTTCGAGTACGAGACGTGGAACGGCGCTACGGCCAGGGCCAGGGCCGATAGCAGCGCGACGCGCGTGCCGAGCAGCGGGCGCACCAGGCAGTAGAGGACCGGGATGCAGGCGAGCGCCGGCAGCAGCGCCGGCAGCCGCAGCCAGACCTCGTCACCGAGCGGCAGCGGTGCGAGGAGCGCGTAGAAAAGCGGCGGCGTGTTCTCGTAGGCCGCCAGGCGCTCGAAGAAGGCGCCGGCGCTCGGTGCTGACGCGACCAGCCACGAGTAGCCCTCCGCGTCGCTCAGCCGGTCGCCGATCCCGGCAAGCCGGACGACGACCGCAAGCGCCAAGATCGCGAGCAGCAGCAGGCGCCGGCGTGCGGTCGTCTCAACTTCCACGGCGGCGGGGAGCCTAGCCCCCCGCCGGCCCGGACTAGTCCTGGTAGTAGCGCAGCGCCTTGCCAGCCGTGGCGACACGGCTGTACGACACGCCGCCGATCAGGCCGTTCTGCCACTTGATCCGCCAGCGACCGGCCGCCGCGCCGCCGCGCCGGATGTTGGTCCGGAAGATCCCGACCGAGTTCAGGCCCGGCCGCTTGATCGTGGCGAAGCCGCGACCGGGCGGGGCGAACTGCAGCTCGGGCGCCGAGAAGGCGTTCGCGAGCCGCGCCTGGCGCGCGGGGCGCACCTGGCCGTAGACCTCGACCAGGTTCGACGACTTCTTGGTGACGACGATCGGCAGCCGGTAGGCGTCGTAGGAGGCCTTCTTCTTCTTGGTTCCGCCGGCGAAGCGCAGGCCGCTGTTGTACTGAGTCACGTCGTTGACGTCGACGAGCTGGTACTGGGAGACGGTCTTGACGCGCGGGTCGCCGTAGAACAGGCGGTCGGTCTCGTTGATGTACCTGGCGTGCAGCTTCGGAGTGATCCGCGAGATCCGGTCGGGCGGGTTGGTCTGGTAGCCGAACTCGGTGACGTAGATGCCCTTGCCGCCCGGCACGCGGCCGCGCGCGGCGGCCTTCGCCATCAGGCGGTGTAGACGCGGGATGTACTGCTGCGGCAGCGCGGTCTTGCTGGTCGTCTTGCGGTTCGGCGGTCCGAACCCACCCTGGTTGTACGGGTGGATCGCCCAGCCGCCGATGTTCAGCTTCGAGACGCGCCCGCACTTGTTGAGCTTGCGCATCTGGCCCTTGAACGGCTTGCCATTCGGGTCGAGGCAGAGCGCGGCGTAGAACTTCGGAATCGGCGCGTTGATCGCGGCCATCTCGCCGAACAGCACCCGCCCGCGGCGCGCCGGGTCCTGCTTGGCGATCGCCTTGTAGCCGGCCTGCCACAGCTCGCGGTAGATGACGCCGGCGGTCTGGACGATTCCCGCCTTGGTGCGCGTGGTCTGGGGCATCACCCAGCCGTCGCCGCCCGACGTGCGGCCGATGTTCGGCTCGTTGTAGAGCGAGTACCAGTCGACCTGGCCGCGGTAGCGCTTGGCGACCGCCTCGACGAACTGGCCGAAGACCTTCGCGTTAGGCCGGTAGGCGCACAGCCGGCCGCCCCGGCACTTGCTCGGCTGCTCCGAGGCCCAGTAGGGGCCAGGACCGCTGATCGTGAACAGCAGCTTGATCCCGTTTTCCTTGGCGAGGCGGACGATGTTGTCTGTCTGTCCCCAACGCGTGTACTGCGGCGAGTTCGGGTCGCTCGCGTCGAATCCAGCCGGCTTGACCCGGTCCGTGTGGTCCTGGTAGATCCGGTAGAAGAGGACGTTGGTCCGCAGCACGTCGACCCCGAGCTCCTTCATCTCCTTCATCGCGGCCGCCGGATCCTCGCCCGGACGGTCCCCGAACATCTCGGCGTCATCCTGCATCATCGACAGCTGAGTCGAGCCGGCGTTGGCGGCGGCTGGCGCGGCTAGCACGGCCACGAGAGCGAGCAGCGCGTAGACCAGCGTGCGGAGGGTCTTCGAGTTCCTCATGCGTCCCTTCGGTCGTGGAGCCCCGGGAAAGAGGGTGGGGCGAGGATCAAACGGTGTCGAAGGGTACACACGGGCGCAGGGGGAAAGTTGCGGTTCCCCGGGCGGTCGGACCACTCCGCGTCAGCGGTAGAGCGGCGTGCGCGCGTAGCGGTCGCGCAGCGCCTGCCAGGCGGGCTTGCGCACGCCGTCATAGGTCAGGACGCCCTTGTGGTGACGGATGTTGTCGTTCGGCCCCGGGCCGTTGATCGCGCCACCGCGCCAGCCGGGGAAGATCTCGAACTCGCGCAGCGTCCAGTGGATCGCGCCGGACATGAACGGCAGACGGTCGATCAGGTCGATCGTGCGGGCGACGTGGTTGGTCTGGAACGCGTAGCTGCCCTTGAGGTCGGCGGGGGCGTCGGCCATGTCCGGCCGGCCCTCGGCGCCGAACTCTGTCATCACCAGCGCCTGCTTCGGGTAGTTCGCTCGCATCGCCTTGAGGAAGGTCTCGAGCTGCCCGAAGTCCTCGACCCACGGGTACCAGCCGAAGTACTGGTTGATCCCGATCAGATCGAATGCGTCGTACGTGCGCTGGGTCGGGAGCGTCGGCCGCGTCTTGATGTCGATCGCAATCGGCAGGATCGGGTCGAGGTCGCGCGCCGCCTCGGCCGCGTCGAGCATGAAGCGGCGTGACGCCGGCCGCCTGTCGGGGGTGAAGGTCAGCTCGTTGCCCACCGAGTGGACGATCACCGACGCGTGGCCGCGTGCCGCCATCACCGTCCGCTTGACCTGCGCGACGGCGCGCGAGCGGTCGAGTGGGGTGCGCAGGAGGTTCGCGCCGTGGTCGCGCTGCCAGATCGGCGCCTGGTTGTAGACGAGGATCCCGGCCTTGTCGAAGCGCCGCAGCAGGCCCTCGCTGAGGACGTAGTGCGAGCGCGTGATGTTCGCGCCGAGCTCCTTCAGCTCGCGCACGACGGTGTCCATGTCGTAGCCGGTCAGCGCGGGCCCGCGCCCGGGAGCGTCTTCGTGGATTGAGGCGCCGCGCAGGTTGATCGGCTTGTTGTTGAGGCGCAGGATTCCGTCGCGGACTTGGACGGAGCGGAAGCCGAGCTTGCGGTTGTCGACCTGGTAGACGGCGCCGCCCAAATTCAGCGTCACCCGGGCGTCGTAGAGCTGCGGCCGGTCCGGCGACCAAAGCTGCGGCCGCGGCGGTCCCGCGATCTGGATCTTCTGGCGGCGCCGGCCGGAAGTTGAACCGCTCAGTACCGCGTGGTGGCTGGTCACCTTGCCGTTCGGGGCCTTAAGCCGGATCCTCAGGATCGGTTTGGTCTTCGCGGTCTTCGGCAGCTTGCTGAGCACCCCGTCGATCACCAGCGCCGCGCTGCATCCCGTTGCCGGGCCCGTGCAGTAGACCGACGGCATCACCCCCAGGTCGCTGAGATTGACAGCACCGATCGGCACCATCGACACCGGGCGCACGATCCCGCCCCAGTTCCACCAGCCCTCGGGAAGGCGAGGGTCCTTGCGGCTGTCGACGAGCACCTCGAGCGTGTTGACCTTGCCGGGCCGCAGCCCGCGCGCGGGGATCTGGAACGGCGTATAGGGGTCGATGCTGATCCCGATCCGCTTGCCGTTGAGCGACACCGTCGCCCGGCGCCGGACCTGCTCGAACTTGAACGCCCAGCTGTAGTTCTTGACGTTCGGCGCGGTGAAGCGCAGCCGGTAGAGCTTCAGCGTGCCGCCGAACTGCGGTGCGCGCGCGACCCCTTCGAAGGCCGACGGGACGTTTGCGGGACGCCACGGGCCGCCCGTCTGGGCGGGACGGGCCGGTAGACGGCGGGCAGCGCGTGCCGCGCTCGGCGATGTCTCGGGCGGCGGTCCGGGCTGGACCGGTGTCGGCGGGGTGACCACGTCGCGGACCTCCCAGCCGGAGCGCAGCTGGATCGGCTTCGGCGGCGCGCCCGGAGCGGTCTTGGGCGTCGCGGCACTTGCGGCGGCCGGCAGGAGGGCTAGCGCGGCTACGGCGGCCAGCGCCATCCGGATCAGTCGGGGCATCCCTGTCCTAACCCGCGGCGAGCGCATTGGTTGTGGCGTTCGCGCCGGGTCGCCCATTCGCGGGCATGCTAGGCATAATCACTGGCGATGGACCCCAGGCGAAAGCGGAAGCTGCGTCTCTTCGTGGCGCTGACTGCCGCCATCCTGCTGTCCGGAGCGCTGATCTACACGAGCTTCAGCGCCTCGACTCAGGCCAAGGAGCCCTCCGATCTGATCGCGGGCGCCGAGGCCGGCCGCTCCTACGAGCTGACCGGCAAGGTCGTCAAGGACTCGGTCGACAAGGACGGCGATCAGCTGACCTTCCGGATCCGCGACCGCGACGGCCACGAGTCGCTGCCGGTGACCTACTCCGGCGTCGTGCCGGACCCGTTCCGCGAGGGCCGCGAGGTGATCGTCTCCGGGGAGCTGAAGCAGGGCACATTCGTCGCCGAGCACGACTCGCTGATTACCAAGTGCCCCTCGAAGTTCACCAAGGACGAGCAGAGCGCCTGACGTGGCGGGACTCGGTTCCGCCTGCCTGCTCGTCGGCCTGCTGACCGCGATCTACGCGGCCGGCGCGTCGCTCTACGGTGCGCGCACCGGCAGCCGCGCCGCCGTCGTCTCGGGGCGCCGCGCGATCTATTGCGTCGCCGGTCTGATGGTCACCGCGACGGTGGTGCTCCAGTCGGCGTTCCTGCGCTCGGACTTCTCGTACAAGCTCGTCGCCGAGGGCTCCTCGACCGACACGCCGACCTTCTACAAGTTCACCGCGATGTGGGCGACCCAGGACGGGTCGCTGCTGCTCTGGGCGCTGCTGATGTCGCTGTTCTCGAGCGCCGTCCTGTTCGCCACGCGCCGCTCGCTGCGCGACATCGCGCCCTATGCGACCGCGGTGCTGGCTGGGATCGCCGGTTTCTTCCTGCTGCTGATGGTCGGTTGGGAGAACCCGTTCACGACGCTCGCGGTCGCGCCGCTCGAGGGTGCCGGCCTCAACCCGCTGCTGCGCCACCCGGCGATGATGATCCACCCGCCGATGCTCTACACCGGCTACGTCGGCTTCTCGATCCCGTTCGCGTTCGCGATCGGCGCACTGATCGTCCGCCAGACCGGCGCCGACTGGATTCGCGCGACGCGCCGCTTCGCCCTGATCGCCTGGACGTTCCTCGGTGCGGGGATCATGCTCGGCGCTCTCTGGTCCTACTCGGAGCTCGGGTGGGGCGGCTACTGGGCCTGGGACCCGGTCGAGAACGCCTCGTTGATGCCGTGGCTGATCGGCACCGCATTCATCCACTCGATCATGGTCCAGGAGAAGCGCGGGATGCTGAAGGTCTGGAACGTCTCGCTGATCGTGGCGACGTTCGTGCTCGCGCTGCTCGGCACGTTCCTCGTCCGCTCAGGGATCCTCGACTCGATCCACGCCTTCGGCGCCTCGACGATCGGCACGCAGTTCCTAGTCTTCATCGCGATCGTGATCCTCGGTTCGGTGGTGCTGATCGTCTCGCGCCTCGACGACCTGCGCAGCGAGGCGAAGCTCGATTCGCTGATGTCGCGCGAGGCGTTCTTCCTCGTCAACAACCTCGTGCTGGTCGGTCTCTGCGTGGTGATCTTCTGGGGGACGTTCTTCCCGCTGATCTCCGAGGCGCTGTCCGGTGAGGAGGCGAGCGTCGGGCCGCCGTGGTTCAACCGTGTGACGACGCCGCTGGCGCTGGTGCTGGTCGCGCTCGCCGCGATCGGGCCGGTGGTGCCGTGGCGGCGAGCGAGCCGGTCAGGTCTGGTGCGCTCGTTCCGGCTGCCGCTGGCTGTGATGGTCGTGACGCTGGTCGCGCTGCTGGTGTTCACCAACTCGGCCGAGAGCCCGCTCGCGCTGATCATGTTCTGCTTCGTCGCGCTGGTGCTGGCGGTTGTCGTCCAGGAGTTGTGGCGAGGTACCCGCGCCCGGCGGACGATCACCGGCGATCCCTGGCCGCAAGCGCTCGGGCAGCTGATCGCGCGCAACCGCCGCCGCTACGGCGGCTACCTCGTCCACGCCGGGATCGCGATCCTCTTCCTGGGCGTCGCGGCCTCGTCGGCGTTCCAGGACCAGCGCGACGTGCGGCTGTCGCCGGGGGAGTCGTTCAAGGCCGGTGGCTACGACATCGCCTACGTCCGCCCGACGGCGGAGGTCGGCCGCGACACTTCCGGCACCGGCGCCCCGATCACCTTCGGCGCGGTCCTGCGCGCCCGCCGCGGCGACGAGGTCACGACGCTCCACCCGTCGCGCAACTTCTATCCGTCGCAGAACCTCGAGGCCGGTCCGATCGGCCGCTTCTTCGAGGGCGAGGCGACCAGCGAGGTCGACGTCCGCTGGGGCCTGCGACGCGACCTCTGGACCGCTGTCCGGCCCGACATCGCCGAGCTCGAGCCGGCGATCCGCGAGGCGAACGCCAAGTTCTCGAACTCGGGCGACGACGTCCAGGCGCTCGTGATCGCCGCGATCGTCGAGCGCTATCGCCAGAAGGCGCCGCCGGCGAGCTTCCGCGCGATCGACTCGCCGCTTGTGTCCTGGATCTGGATCGGCGGCGCGATCATGATCCTTGGGGCCCTGATCGCGATCTGGCCGTCGCCGGAGGCCCGGATGCGCCGGGTGACGAGCATCTACGCGGCGCGGCTCGGCAAAGAGCTGTCGCAGGCCTGACGTGGAGTACGCGATCGCGCTGATCCTGTTGGGGGCGCTCGTCGCCGCCGTTGTGCTGTGGCCGTTGCTGCATGGCCTCGGCGAGGACGACCGCGAGTCCGTCAGCCGCGAGGAGCTCGAGGCGGCCAAAGAGGCGAAGTACCGCGAGATCCGCGACGCCCAGCTCGACTTCGAGATGGGCAAGCTGTCGAAGGAAGATCACCGCGCCGTCGACCGTGAGCTGCGCGCCGAGGCGATCGAGATCCTCAAGCGTATGGACGTCCTGGAGGGCGAAACCAGCGGCGTCTGACGTTCCTCCGCTAGTCTGCTTCGGCGATGGAGGCGATTCTCAGCGGAGTACAGGTGATCCTGGCCGTGATCGTCATCGTCCTGATCCTGATGCACTCGGGCAAGGACGCTGGCCTCTCGGGCGCGTTCGGCGTCGGCACTGGTGCCGGCCCGTTGGGTGGCGGCTCGCTCGTCGAGCGCAATCTCAACCGCTGGACGGTCTTCTTCTCCTGCCTCTTCGTAGTGAACGTCCTCGTGATGTTGAAGCTCTAGCAGCGGGCGAAAGAGCGGGCCGAGGGGGCCTATCACACGATCCGTGTGCGGGATGTCACAAGTCGCATTCCGGCCTACAAGAGGGCCACATGACCCCCTCGACTGAGAACTTCGCCCGCCGCCTTCGGATCGCTCGCAGGACAACTGGCATGACGCAGCATGAACTCGGCGCTCGCGCCGGGATCAGCGGCAGTCAGGTCTACCGCCTCGAGGCCGCTGAGCGTGAGCCCCGCCTATCGACGCTGGTCCGGCTTGCCCGCGCGCTCGACAAAGACCCGAGCGAGATGGTCCGCGGCCTGAGCTGAGCTTTCAGCCAGCAGGCAGTGCGGTGGGAGTATTCGTGCCAGAAAGCTCCCGATCTCGGTTCCGGTGTCACAGGAATCGGTCCGGCGTCAAGCACGACTGTAAGAAGATGTCGGCGATCAGGAGGGCGGGCGCATGCCGGTTTCGGGCATGCACGGTTTCGGAGGGTTCGATAGCGCGTGCCTGTCTGCACGCGCCGCGCTTCCGCACGCCCGCCGGCTCGGCCGGGGCATCCCGTTCCCGTCTCTTGGACGCGATGATGCCTGGGCGATGGCGCCAGATCCCGACCAACTAGCGCGGCGGCTTGCCCGCCGCAGCGATGGCGAGCTGCTTGCACTCACGCCCTCGGTCCCAGATGCCTTTGACGCCTTCTTCGTCCGCCACAGTCAGGCGATCGTTTCCTACCTCTGGCGCCAGACCGGCAACCAGGACGTCGCGCTCGACCTGACGTCTGAGACCTTTGCCGTCGCGCTCGAGTCAGTCGACCGCTTCGACCCAGCCAAGGGTGACGCTCGCGGCTGGCTGTTCGGAATTGCCAAGATCACGATGCTGTCGACCTACCGCAAGCAGCAGGCCGAGCAGTCTGCCCGCCGCCGCTTCGGCCTCAGCGTGGAGGGCTTCAGTGAGGAGGACTGGGAGCAGGCCGAGGCTCGGATCGACGCCTCGCTGCCGAACATCGTCGACGGGCTCGACGACCTGCCACGCGCGGAGCGCCTCGCCGTTATCGCCAGGGTCCTCGACGAGCGGGACTACTCAGAGATCGCCGTCAGCGAGCAGGCGACCGAGGCTGCGATCCGCCAGCGGGTCAAGCGGGGTCTGGGCCGGTTGCGCAAGCGGGTGGAGGAGGAGCTGTGAACGTGCTCCGCCAGATGTTCGGCGCCTTCTGGGCGGCGCTGTGGCTGCACGGCCAGCTGCTTGGGCTGCGGCTGCGACGACTGTTCGCACGCGGTCCCGAGGTCGACGAGGGACACGACTTCCAGCTTCTCGGTGCCGACGTCGTGGCGGCGGAGGCCGACCGCGATCCGGTCGAGATCCCGGCCGAGTTGGCCGCACGCCTCGACGTGACGCGCGCGGAGCTGCTCGGTCATGCCCGCGACGCCGCTCAGCGCCGCCCTCGCCGGACGCGACCACGCGGCGGGCGTTCGATTGCCGTTGCCGCGGTGGCCGTGCTGGGGTTGGGAGTTGTGGGCGCGGGTGCTACGGCTCTGGTGGCAGGGTCGACCGGCGTTCCCGCAGTAGACCGGCTGCTGGGGGTTTACGACGAGAACCTCGACAAGTCCGGAACATCCGATCACCCGGGGGCTGCCGGCGATCTGCAGCCGAGTGCCTCCAAGGCGGCCGACCCGATCGAGATGACGGCGCCGGACGGCTCGGTGAGCGTGACGACCTTCTACATAGCTCGCGACGGAAGGGTCTGCTGGGCTGTTGCCGACCGGGACGGACGTGGATCGGGAACGGTCAGCTGCGAGCAGCCCCGATACGTCGCCAACGGCATGGCCGAGGGCGGATATGTCCCTGGGATCGAGGTGGACGACACGCACGTAACCATCAGGGGCTACGTGAGGGAGGACGTCGTCAGCCTGATCGGCCGGGGTCCGGGTGGCCCGTTGGACGTCCAGCTCGGGAGTCCTTGGAAGCCTTCCGCGCCTGAGCTGGGAACCCCGAGGCCGTTCGTGGCGGTCGGCCGCCTCGATCCAGGGACCTTGTCCAATCCCGCGGGGATGCAGGATGCGCTCACGCTTCGCAACTACGCTTTCGAGGCTGAGACCGGCGACGGTCGTCGCTTTTCGATCGAGCCCTAGGGCCTCTGCTTGACTCGTCTCAGGTCGTAGGTCTATGGTTGCCTCGCTGAGCGTTCCCTTCGGGAACGCTGGCTTTTGGGCTCGATACCTTGGAGAGGGGTTTGGAATGACGCGTGCTAGGGCGAAGCTCGCTCTGCTTGTACTGGTCGGCTGTGGTCTGGTGGGCGTGCTCATCCCGGCCCAGGCCAGTGCCCTGGAGAGCTACTACAACTGCGTCAACAAGCCATCGGGTCAATGGTGCGACGGTCGAGCCAACGGTAGCTTCGACGGCCAGCACAGCTGGGACTACAACCAGGCATGGGATCCACTTGGCAGTGCCACAGTCTGCCAGGGGGTCTACAAGCCGTCCAACGGCACCTGGTTGTCGTCGGTGAGCTGCGGCGGCGGCTGGGTCGGTCGCTACTACGGTGCCCAGACCTGCGCCTGCCTCGAGGCGAAAGCCCAACAGCAATCGGGCTCACCGAGGTCGGTCAACGGCTACGCCGACGCGGACTGGTAGCGGCGATGACCAAGCGATATCTCTTACTGATCGGTATTCCCGTCGCACTGCTGACCGTGGGCGTCATGGGAGCCGGCGCCACCGGTGACGACAACAATCCGCCAAGCGCTGACATCGTCCAGGTGACGTCGATCGAGCCCCAGGCTAGGCAGGTGCTCGAGGTCCTAGACGAGAGCCGAGGGTCGGGCGACGCGCTGCCCGCGGAGGTCTCCTCCCAGATGGATGAGCGGGAGAGCTTCGGCATGAATCCCGGTCTGTCGCGCCGAGCGATCGGAAACATGACGAACTCGATCTACGTGATCCCCGGTCGCGGTCACGTCTGCGTGTCGCTGACGGACAGCGAAGGCGCGACGGTCATCTGCCCGACTACCGACGATATTGCCGAGGGGGTTGCACGGCCGGCGACTGTTTCCCTGGCGAGTGGAGGCGTCGCTGTCTACGGGGTCGTTCCCGACGGTGTCGACTCCGTGTCGGTTCAGACGGGTGTATCCGCCTCTACTGAGGTCACTGTCGACGACAACACCTACTACACAGTCGTTCCGCCCGGCACGCCGCTCCGAAAGGTCAGCTACGTCGGCCCGAGTGGTCCTGTGGACTTCGACATCTACGATCCCGCGCGCGTCATGGAGGCGGCACAGCCGTAAGTGGCTCCTAGTGCATGGACATGGGCTAGTGCCCGATGTATCATGCATAGAGGCAGATGGAGGGAGCGACTGACAGTGGAGGGGCGACGGCCGTGGCGGTTTCACCGTCGCGCGCAGCTGTCCTAGCCGCCGCGGTCGCTGACGGCACTCCGTCTGACTCAAGTTTCGGCTCGCTTGCGAGCCGAAAACCACCGGCGTGTGGGCTTATGGGCCTTCGAACGGACCGAACCCTCCCCGTGAGTAGGCCCGCCCAGAGTCCATAAGAGCTCTCGCTCACCGGCGGCGACACCGTGCCCATCCCTCCGGGCCTGTCGCCGCCGGCGCCGGTGTCTATTGCGAAGGGGGGGGGGTGCTTTGAGCGGAACGTTCCCTATAGCCGTACGTGAGTGCAACGGCTTGGAAACAATTCTGTCTATGTAACGGCGGGGGACTTAAAGGTTCTCTTCCTCTCTACCGATCCTCCGCACTATGAGGGGGGTGGGGGGTGACTCGCCGGAGGGCGAATACGAGCGTCATCGCGCGGCTGTGCTGGGCCTGCTCGGTAAGCGTTTTCCGCGACTTGACCCGGACGAACGACTCGCGATCTACCACGATGCGTGGGCTCGCGTGCTCACGAAGCGCGAACGCGGCGAGAAGATCGAGTCGCTGCGGGCGTACCTGCTCGCGACAGCCGGTGCCGAGGCGCTGCACGTTCTCAGCCGCGGCAAGATCCCAACGCCTGTCGGCCCCGACGATCCCCGAGTAGCCGGCCTTGCTGACGACGGTCCGCTGCTCGAGGACCAGGTCGTCACTCGTGACCAGGCGCGCATCGCGCGGGGCCTGCTCGACACCCTCGATGAGCGGCAGCGCGACGTGCTCAAGTTGCGCTGGGATCTGCAACTCAGCGGCTCGGAGGTCCGCGCTGCGCTCGGCCTGAGCAAGCGTCAGTACCGGCGGCTGGCGGAGGAGGGAGCTGTGGCCCTCGCCGAGCGTGTCGAGGAGCTCGAGAGCGGCCAGTGGTCACGCCGTACCCGCAGCCTCCTCGTGGCCTGCATGGTTGAAGTCACCCGAGACGGCGAGCGTCGCGTGGGTATCGCTAGCCGCCGCCAGCGCGAGGAGGCCCAGCGCCTACTCGAGTCAGACCCGCACGTCGCCGCCCTCTACGCCGAGGTCCGCCGCTCCGCTCGCGGCGCTTCGGCCCTACTCCCGCTGCCGGTCTTCGCCTTCAGCTCTGCTGAATCGCCGCTCAGCCGTGTCGCGGAGCTCGCGGCCGACATCCGCGACCAGCTGTCCAGCGCGCTCGAGACCGCCAGGCAGCAGGCGACATCGCTCTACGTCCGCGCCGCCGACCCGGCGCTCCTGACCAGCGGACCCCGTCCCACCACAGCCGTCGTAGTCGTCGCCGGCGCCCTGGCCGTCGGCGGCGGCGCCTACGGAACCTATGACGCTGTCTCGGCTCCCCAGCAGCCCCTGGGCACTTCTATCCGCACCAAGGTCCCGACCCCCAGGCTCCCGCATCTCTCCAACTCCAAGCCCGCCACTCCCAAGCCCCCAACCCGCCCCAAGCCCAAGGAGCCAACCACTCCCAATCCACCCACCCCCGTCCCAACCCAACAACCAGCCCAAACACCCCCACCACCAACCAACCCCACCCAACCCGCCGAATTCGGGTTTGAGGACTAGTAGGCCAGACCGGCGGAGATCAAAATGAGACCACGAATTTGTTCTAGAGCTTGGAGCCGGATGCTTGCGGCGTCAGTCGCGGTCTTCCTGGCGGCCCTCCTGGCGGCTGCTAGCGGACGACCGGCAGTGGCCGGCACGTACTCGGTTCACCAGTGCAACTACGAGTTGTCGATCACCGCCAATGCGTTTGCGTGGCAGGGATTGGGTCTTCCGTCACTGGTTCAGCAAGCGAATAGTGGTTGTTCGGAGTTTGGTCTAGCCGTGCGGACCAGCGGCATCGGGAGCGCACAGACATACCCCGGGGCGGCTTTCGGCGGCTATAGGGCGTCGGCACCTACAGGCACGACTTTCGTTCGCTTCTCGGGTGCCTTCGGAACGCAGATGAGTTGCTGCGTTAGCGGCATGAAGGCGTATGCCGAGGCGACGCAGTTCGCGAACGGGTCGGGGAGCCGCGACGAGATCTTTCACGGCTCTCTAGGCGACGCCACATGGCCGAGCCCATCCGGCATGCAGGGTCCAGTGCGAGTCGGATGGGACGCTCAAACCGCTGGATTCAACGCTGCAGGAATAGGCTTTTTCTTGGCTTGTGACGACGCGACCGGTTGTCCACAAACACCGGCTGGTGACATGCGGGTGCGTGGGCGGTCGTTCGAATTTACTTTGGAGGACGCCGCTGAACCGGAAGTCACTGCGCTCGGCGGAGACTTGCTGGCTGGCGGGTGGGTACGCGATATCCGAGATCTCTCGATTGGGGCCGTCGATCAGGGGGGTGGTCTTGTAAGGATCACGGCGAGGCTTGGTGATGCGCCGATTCTCGATGCTCCGTCTAACTGTTCAAAGACATCTAGCCGCTATGTGGAGCTGCGTCCCTGTCCGCTTTCACGGAGCGGGACGTGGACGGTCGATACCGGGCGCTTTCAGGACGGCCTGGTAGCTCTGCGCGTCCGGGCTGATGATGCGGGCGGCGCAAGCGATGAACGGGTGGAGACAGTAAAGATCGACAACACCGCGCCAGATGCTCCAGCCGAGATAGGTGTAGCGGGTGGCGATGGATGGAAAAGCGTGAACGACTTCGCACTGAGTTGGGATAGCGGAACTGAATCCCATGCCCCGATCGCCACAATTCACTACGAGCTCTGTCTCAGGCCAGCGGGCTTATGCAACCGCGCAACCCTCAATGACGCGGGGAATACTGCGCTGATCAAAGTTCCAGGTCGAGGAATCTACGAGTTCCGGATGTGGCTTGAAGATGCAGCTGGCAATGTGGATCCGAGCAATGCCTCTCAAGCCGTGGCCCTCAGATTTGACGATGAGGTTCCGGATGCCGCGCATGTAGGAGCGCCTACCAGGTGGCTTGGCAAGACCAACTCTGAACATCCAGTGGTGTCCTTGGGTCTTGAGGGCGTCGGGGAGCCGGCTTCTGGGATCGCGGGATATTCGATCACGACTGATGGGTCTTTCCCAGATGCTGAACCCGAGGTCAGCGGTAGGACCGCTAGTTACGTACTAGGACAGATTCCCGAGGGTGTTACGCCAGTGCGTGCTGTAGCGGTGAGCGGGGCGGGAATGCGATCGGCGGTTCCCGGTGTCGCTTCCATAAGGATTGATCGCAGCCCTCCCTTGGTCTTCGTAGAGGGGATCCCCAACGGGGACTCCTGGCAGAGGCGTGCAGTTCGCGCTGAGATCGCGAGCTCTGATCAGATTGGGCTTTCTGGAGTGAATTCGGCTCCGCCAGACCGCCCGATAGATGAGGGCGGGTACATGGCCATTCGGCTTGACGGTGGTCCCTCAGAGAACGTCCGTGGAGATCGGGCGGATGTGGTTGTAGAGAGCGACGGGCGTCATAGGCTGAGGTATCGGGCGTTTGATGCGGCTGGGAATGGGTCGGTTGAGAATGAGGTTGGGTTCAAGATCGATCGGACGGCTCCTGTGGGGGCGTTTCGGGCTTCGGATCCGGGTGATCCGAGGGCTTTGAGGGTGGATGTGGAGGACGCGACGTCTGGGGTTGCGGATGGGGCGGTCGAGTATCGGCGGGAGGGGGAGAGCGGCTTCAGGAGGTTGGCGACCGAGCGGGCTGGTGGCGTGCTGAAGGCGCGACTGGATGACGAAGGGTTGGCCGCGGGGCGCTACGAAGTGCGTGCCGTGGTGACCGACGTGGCGGGCAACGAGGCGGTGATCAACCGTTGGGCGGATGGTTCGCGAACGACTCTGGCGATGCCGTTGCGGTTGGCGGCGAACATGAGCGTGGCAGGGATGGTCAAGGCGAAGGGCTGTGCGAAGACCGCAAAGAAGCGCCGTGGCTCGAGTGGGGGCCGCAAGCGGGGTGCCCGCCCAAGGTGCAGGAAGAAGGCGAAGTCCGTTGGTTCGCTGAGCCTGGGGTACGGCAAGCGGGCAACGTCGTCAGGGCGTCTCGTGACTGCCCAAGGAGAGCCGATCGCGAACGCGCCGATCGTGGTCTACGGCCAGGCGCGCTCCGGTGGGCAGTTCGTAAGGCTCGGCTCCGCGCGGACCGACGCGCGGGGCGACCTCCGGTTCAAGGTCCCGGCCGGCCCGTCACGCACCGTTCGCTACCGCTACGAAGGCACGAACACGGTCCAGCCGGCGGCAGCTCAGCTGACGACCAAGGTGAACGCGGCCGCGCGCCTGAAGGTCGATCGCCGTCGGCTGCGCAACGGCCAGACGGTCCGCTTCGCCGGCAGGCTGCTGGGCAAGCCGATCCCCAAGGCCGGGAAGCTGGTCGCCCTCCAGGCCAAGGTCCGCGGCGGATGGCGGACGTTCGCTACCCCGCGCGCCAACAGGAAGGGCGTCTTCAAGCACCGCTACCGCTTCACGGCAACGACCGGGATACGCCGCTACGAGTTCCGCGCCGTCGTGGCGCGTGAGGATGCCTACCCGTACGAGGCAGGCGTCTCGCGCACGGTGCGGGTGATCGTCAGAGGCCGCTAGCGGGCTAGGACCGCTTCGTGGCACGCACGGCGGTGCCGTAGGCGCAGATCTCGGTCCAGGTCGTGCCGAGCTCGGAGGTGTCGAAGCGGAAGGCGATGATGGCGTTGGCGCCCTTGCCCTCCGCCTCCTCGACGAGCCGGTCGGTCGCGTGCTGGCGGCCGTCGGCGAGCATCTTCGTCATGCCCTTCAGCTCGCCGCCGACGAGCGACTTCAGCGAAGCGCCCATCTGCGAGCCGATGTTGCGGGAGCGGACGGTGAGGCCGAACACCTCGCCGAAGACCTCCTCGATCTCGTAGCCCGGGAGGTCGTTCATGGTGGAGATGATCATGCGGCGACTCTAACGCCGTAGGACGGCTCCGTCAGCGGCCGCGGCGGCGTCGGAACGCACGCCGTGTCGCCACCGCCGCGAGCCCGGTGAAGCCCCAGCTCGTTGTAACGAAGGATGCGATCGCGGCCGCCTTGTAGGCCGGATGCTCCTTCAGCTCTGGCCGCGCCACCAGCGGCGCGAAGGCGTTCGCGTTAGTCCACGCTCCGACCATCAGCGGCCACGCCACCTTGCGCGGCAGGTCTGGCACCGCGCTCGCCGCAACCGCCTGCAGGCTGCCAAGCGCGATCAGGTCGAGATGCCACTGGCGCAGCCGCGGGATCGAGCGGATGCCCAGCTCGCGCGCCCGCTCCGGATCGGAGACCGCGAGCGAGAACGGCCAGCCCGTCAGCGCGCCCAGCGCCACCTCGGCGAGGCCGGACATCACCAGCGTGTCGTTGGTCTGGGCCATAACGAAGGAAGCCCCGCTTCTGGCGGGGCCTCCGTAGTGCGGCTGAGAGGAGTCGAACCTCCACGGGCATTGCTGCCCACAAGGCCCTCAACCTTGCGCGTCTACCAGTTCCGCCACAGCCGCTTGAGGGGCGATGAGTATATCCGTGCGGCGCTTGCCCTTGATTCCGTCCGGCGAGGAGGTAGTCTTACGAACACATGTTCGGATCGGACGACAGCCGGCCAGCGAGAACGGGAGCCTGAGACCGTGGACTTGAACCTGACGAAGCGCCAGCAGGAGATCTTCGACTTCATCAAGCGCTACTCGGCCAAGCATGGCTACCCGCCCACGGTGCGCGACATCGGCAAGGCGATCGGGCTGACTTCGTCGTCGACCGTTCACGCCCACCTGGCGAATCTCGAGAAGGTCGGCCTGCTGCGGCGCGACCCGAGCAAGCCCCGCGCGATCGAGTTGCTGGTCGACCGCGCCAAGCAGGCCGTCGGTGGGGCCGGGGGGCTGCCGATCATCGGTCAGGTCGCAGCGGGATCGCCGGTGCTCGCCGAGGAGAACGTCGAGGAGTACGTCGAGGTTCCCCAGATCGCCGGCGGAGATCAGGGCGACTACCTGCTGCGGATCACTGGCGACTCGATGATCGACGCCGGGATCCACGACGGCGATCACGTCGCCGTCCACAGCCAGGAGACCGCGCGCGACGGCGAGATCATCGTCGCGTTGGTGGGCGAGGACTCCGAGGCGACGGTCAAGCGCTTCTTCAGGGAGGCCGACCACATCCGGCTGCAGCCGGAGAACGAGGCCTACGAGCCGATTCGCAGCCAGGAGGTCGCGATCGTCGGCAAGGTCGTCGGTGTCCTGCGGAGGGTCTCATGAGTGTCGAGAGGCCGACATGACTCCGGCGACCGCCACGGAGTGGGTGACCGATCGGCTCTCACAAGCTTGGGGGGAGGGCTCCGCGTTGAGCGGAGGTCCGGGCGGCGACGTGATGCGTCGCCGCTTGGCCGGACATCCGGCCCGTCCCGTCGGTGGCGGCAGACTCACGCTCGAGCAGCGGCTCGACAGCGTCTGGGAGGGTCTGCGCGCCGACGGGGCGGCCGAGTGTCCGGTCTGCCACGGCCGGATGGAGGGGCCCGGCCCCGCTCGTTGCCGCGACTGCGGCAGCGAGCTGGCTTAACATTGATCGGCTGGTAAGCAGCCGCGGGCGCCGGAGAGAAAACCGGCGTTCGAGGAAAGTCCGGACACCACAGAGCAGGGCGGTCGGGGAACCGACCCGGGGAAACCCGCGGGAAAGTGCCACAGAAATACACCGCCTAAGCGACGGGCTCGCCCGTCGCCGGTAAGGGTGAAATGGTGCGGTAAGAGCGCACCGGCGCCGTGGCGACACGGCGGCCAGGTAAACCCCGCCCGGTGCAAGGCCAAGCAGGGACGTCGACGCTGCTCGCCGAGTTCCAGGTAGGCCGCAGGAGCCGCAAGGCCCGCCCAACCGCTTCGAGCGGACGGGCAGACGGATGGTTGCTCACGACAGAATCCGGCTTATAGCCAGCTAACGAAAAGGCCCGCTCAGGCGGGCCTTTTCTATTTGCCTGGCGGGGTATAGGTTGCTCGCAGCGACCTAGCTAGGAGGAGCAATGACCACGGAGTCCGTATCGCCGGAGCCGACGCGTTCGACTGTCTTCGACGACGTCGCCTACTGGCTGACGATCGCATCGGTCTACTTCCTCGTCGGAGTGCTGTTCTTCTACTCCGGCAAGGAGAAGCTGTTCGACGGCAACGGCAACGCGCCGCCGGGTATCGAGAAGCAGTTCGAGGGGACGTTCGTGGCGACCTTCCCGGGGGTCGACGCGCTCTGGACGATCCTCTCGCTGCTGGAGTTCGGGGTCTTCGTGATCCTCTTGATCAGCCTGATCAAGGGCGAGTTCCTGCCCGGCAAGCGCAAGAGCGTCCTGCTCGTGGGCCTGGCGCTCGCGCTGCTCACATTCGCGTGCCTGTCGTTCGGGCAGACGTCGACCGGCAACAACGAGGGCACGGCCTCGCTCTACACCTACTTCGGTGTGACGGCGATCACCATCGTGCTCGTCCTGCTGCTTCCACCGAACCGGCCGCGCGACTGGCTCAGTGGCTTCATCAACCGCTAGCCAGACACGGAACGGGCCCCGCCACCGTGGCGGGGCCCGCGCCTATCTCTCTGGCCCCTCGCGGCCCTACCGCCGGTCGGGCAGGGGCATGATCCCCTTTGGAGACGACGTTGAATCCCTTATCGGCCAGAGTGCTGAGTTGGCTCTTGTCGGCGCGGACGGATAGAGTCTCGGCGCGATGGAGGTAGTTGCGTTCCTGTTGCCCTTCCTGCTGCTCGGCGGCGCCGTGCTGTTCATCGCCTTCTGGGGCGGTCCCGGCGGCGCCCGCGAGGCGTACCTCACGCGCGGCAGTCGTCTCTTCCAGGTCACGATCGTCGCGATCTACATCGGCTTCGGGCTCGTTGTTCCGAGTCTCGTCCTGGCCAACAAGGAGGAGGCCGCCGGGGGTGTCGGGGCGCTGCGCTCCGAGGAGATGACCGCCAGCGAGGAGCGCGGCAAGGTGATCTTCCGCCAGACCTGCGCGAGCTGCCATAGCCTCGCCGCCGTGAACGCCCGTGGCGTGACCGGTCCGAGCCTCGACGAGATCGGCGAGGTGACGCCCGAGCGGGTCGTCAACGCGATCAAGAACGGCGGCACCGGTCAGGGGCTGATGCCCGCCGGCCTGCTCGAGGGGCAGGAGGCGGAGGACGTCGCCAACTACATCTCGAAGGTCGCCGGCAGCAACTGACGCCGACCGGCGTCGTGACAAGTCCGCCGGAGGCGCTGTTAGGATGGCGCCGTCCATCCAGCCAAAGCCCTTCCTTCGGGGCGTGGGGGAACCATTTTGGCCTTACGGCCAGGGGCGAATCGTCGAAGTGACGTAGCGCAGCTCTTTCAGCGCGAGCCCGTCAGCTAACCCCGCCGGCACAACGAAAGAGAGCCGATGCAGACCACCGCTGCTCGCCCCGTGCGGCACGATGATCAGAGAAACGACGGCCGTCGTACCGTCGTCATCACCGGACAGCCAGTACCGCCGCGCCGCCGTCCGCCGCGCGCGCAGGCTCAGATCCAGGCTCGCCCCGACCGCATCGCCATGTGGGCGTTCGCGCTCGGTCTCTTCCTTGTCTTCATGGCGATCGCCACCGCGAACGCCTAGCGCCCCCAAAATCCCTGGATTCTCCAGGGACCCGTCGCTATCCTTACTTCCGGTAAGCAACCGGCAGAAAGAGAAGCGCCGATGAAGACCAAGGAGAGCAGGTTCCAGGTCCACGACGAGCTGACGGCCCCGGAGGGCAGCGTTCCGGTGCTCAAGGGCGCACTTGCCGGTGGCGGCCAACTCTCCAACATCGTTGGCGTCCTCGCGGGATCGCCGGCCACGCTGCGGGCATACGCGCGCTTCCGCTCTGAGCTGCGCCACGGGACGTTGCCGCTGAAGACCCAGCAGCGGATCGCGCTCGCGGTCGCCGAGCAGCAGGGGAGCGAGTACGCGCTCGCGACGCTGCAGCGCACGGCCCGCGACGCCGGCCTCGGCCTCGACGAGATCGCGCTTGCGCGCGAGTTCGACTCGCACGACGAGTACGAGGCCGCGCTGCTGCGCTACGTCAAGGCGCTGCTCACCAGTGAAGGCGCCCCGCCGCTCCACGCCCATGAGGCAGCGCGCGAGGCTGGCTGGGACGACGAGCAGATCCTCGAGGCGGTCGCCCACGTCGCGCTCGACAGCTTCGGCAACCTCGTCACCCGTGCCGGCGACGTGCCGAAGGACGGCTCGGCGGAGGAAGGACGCGTGGCCCGGGCGGCGTGAGCCCGGTCCTCTAGGATTTAGGCCCATGGGCTCGGGGATGTCCACCGCTACCGATCCGGCTGAGGAGCCGGCGGTAGTCCCACCTCTGGGCGCTGAGCGCTCACCCTGTTGCTCGCTCTACCACCACGCGGTCGAGCTGATCGGCAGGCGCTGGACCGGTGCGATCCTGCTCGTCCTCGTCGAGGCCGGGCCGTTGCGCTTCTCGGAGATCCGTGTGCTCGTGCCCGACGTCTCCGACCGCCTGCTCTCGGAGCGGCTGAAGGAGCTCGAGGCGGAGGAGATCGTCCTGCGCTCCGTCTACGACGAGACGCCGGTGCGCGTCGAGTACGAGCTGACCGCGAAGGGCAAGGCGCTCCAGCCGGCGCTCGCGGCGCTCAAGCAGTGGTCGCACGACTTCTGTCCCGACAAGGCCTAGCGGTACTCTTCCGGCCTTGAGCCGCCGACACAGCTAGGGGACAGCATGGCCGACCAGCCGAAGACCGCCGCCGACGTACTGGGCTTCGTGGAGGAGCACGACATCCGCTTCGTCCGCCTCTGGTTCACCGACATCCTCGGTCAGCTCAAGAGCTTCTCGATCAACGCGGCCGAGCTCGACGACGCTTTCGAGGGCGGGATGGGCTTCGACGGCTCGTCGATCACCGGCTTCAACGCGATCGAGGAGTCGGACATGATCGCCATGCCCGACGCGTCGACCTTCGCGGTGCTGCCTTGGCGGCCAGAGGACAAGGGCGTCGCGCGCATCTTCTGCGACGTGCAGACGCCGAACCGCGACCCCTACGAGGGCGACCCGCGCCACGTCCTGCGTCGCGCGCTGAAGCGCGCCGAGGACATGGGCTTCGACACCTTCAACGTCGGGCCAGAGCTCGAGTACTTCTACTTCCGCAGCGCGCGGCCGGCCGACGGCGTCCCCGAGATCCTCGACGAGGGTGGCTACTTCGACCTGACGACCCTCGACGCCGGCTCCGACGTTCGCCGCGACACCGTGCTCGCGCTCGAGCAGCTCGGCATCCACGTCGAGTACACCCACCACGAGGTCGGTCCGTCGCAGCACGAGATCGACATGCGCTACGCGAACGCGCTCAAGATGGCCGACGACTGCATGACCTACCGCATCACGGTCAAGGAGTACGCGATGCAGCACGGCTTCCACGCGACCTTCATGCCGAAGCCGCTGTTCGGCGAGAACGGCTCGGGGATGCACACCCACCAGTCGCTGTTCAAGAACGGCCAGAACGCCTTCTTCGACGCCGACGACCAGTACTACCTCTCCGACGTCGGCAAGGCGTTCATCGCCGGCCAGCTCAAGCACGCGCGCGAGATCTCGTCGGTCTTCGCCCAGTGGGTCAACTCCTACAAGCGGCTCGTGCCCGGCTACGAGGCGCCGGT
>CAZVRI010000005.1:40352-68997 GCA_964629855.1 uncultured Thermoleophilaceae bacterium | reverse complement strand
GTTTTCAGTTCTCGACCGTCAAGAAAAAGCCGCAGCCCCGCGGCGCGGCTCGAACCGTCGTAAGTCACCGCGACGTGCCGCCACTCGCCGGCCGCCAGCGGCTCCAGGTAACGCGTGCGCTGGGCGGGCGTGGCGATCTGGTCGAGCATGTGCATGTTGCCCTCGTCGGGCGCCGCGCAGTTCATCGCTGGCGGGCCGAGCACGCTGTAGCCGCACTCCTCGAGGATCACCGCCGTGCCGCGGTGGTCGAGCCCGTGGCCGCCCAGCTCGCTGCTCAGCTGCGGCGCGAACACGCCGCGGCGCTTGGCCTCGGCCTGCAGCTCGGCGCGCAGCTCGTCCGACACGCCGTGCTCGGAGACGTCGCGCGCCTCGGCGGGGATCGCGACCTCGGCGACGAACTCGCGCACGCGCTCGCGCAGCTCGGCTACCTCGGGCTCGATCTCGAAGTCGATCATCCGGCGGTCCAGCCGCCGTCCGCGAACAGCGTCGCGCCGGTCACGTATGAGGAGGCCGGGCTGGCGAGGAAGAGCGCCGCGGCGACGATCTCCTCGGGGCTGCCGAAGCGGGCCATCGGGATCCGTGTCAGCAGCGACTCGCGCCAGCGCGGGTGCTCGCGCAGGCCCGAGGTCATGTCGGTCTCGAGGTAGCCGGGGGCGAGCGAGTTGACGCGCACCCCGCGCGCGGCCCACTCGACGGCGAGCGTGCGCGTGACCAGCTCCAGCCCGCCCTTCGCGGCGGCGTAGGCGAGCATCCGCTCGTGCGCGCGAGTACCGTGGATCGAGGAGACGTTGACGACCGCCCCACCACCATCGGCCTCGAGCAGCTCGAACGCGGATCGGGTGCAGGCGAGCGGGCCGATCAGGTTGGTCTCCAGCACCGAGCGGAGTTCGTCGTCGGCTAACTGCTCGGAGCGCTTGAAGTGGGGGCTGACGCCGGCGTTGTTGACGAGCGCGTCGAGCCGGCCCCAGGCGTCGCGCGCCGCGGTCAGCGCGGTCTCGACGTCATCGGGGTCGGTCACCGAGCCGGGCACGGCGAGCGCTTCGCCGCCGCGCGCGTGGATCGCCGCGACGGTCTCGTCGAGGGCGTCGGCAGAACGGGCGGTGGCGAGCACGCGCGCGCCGGCGCCGGCAAAACCGAGCGCGAGGGCGCGGCCGAGGCCGCGGCTGGCGCCGGTGACCCAGACAGCACGGCCGTCGAGACGGAACTGCGCGGCGGCCTCGAAGGGATCGATCACGGTTGGCATTGGCGGAGCATACAGCGATCCTGTACCGTATGGTCAGTACAGTGGAAAGAGGAACGATCACTCGTTGGGGTCGTGTCAAACATGGCCTGGATGTCGTCGTCCATCGCGTCGGCCACGCCCTGCTCAGCGGTAGATGGGACCTCGAGCGGCTCTCCTGGGCCGCGCGACTGCCGGTGCTGCCGGCCTGGGCTCGGCGCCACCACGCCGAGCACGTCTGGAGCCCCTACGACCGCGAGGTTCCCGACGACCTCAAGACCGTTGCCGGCGTCTGGCGCGACCCCGAGCATGAGGAGCAGGCCTACCGCGAGAAGCCGCTGCACGCCTTCTTCCAGGTCCACGCGGAAGGCGCGCTCGACATGCTCGCGCACGGCTGGTCCTACCTGCTGCCGACCTCGCCGCGCTACATGCGCGGGATCGACAGCCTGCGCCGGGCGCGGCGCGCCAACCGAGGGATCGCCGACGACGCGGGCGGTCCGTTCGCCGGGCTCACGCCGGCCGAGCGCTCCGAGCGAATCCGCGCGGAGGCCGAGCGGCTCGGGCTGAGCGCCGTCGGCTTCGCGGCCTACGACCCGAAGTACTCGTGGGAGGAGTTCGCGCCCAAGCACGAGCGCGGCAGCGTCATCGTCTGCGTCTTCGAGCAGGACCATGCGAACACCCAGACCGCGCCGAGCGCGAAGGCCGAGCGGGCCGCCTTCTTCGGCTACGCGGAGCTGTGCAAGCGCGCCGCGGCGCTGGCGGAGTTCGTCCAGCGCGCCGGCGGCAAGGCCCAGCCGCACGGTCCGGTCGGCGAGGCGCTCGTCATTCCTTACGGAGTCGCCGCCGGTCTCGGGCAGCTCGGCCTCAACGGGCAGCTGCTGACGCCCGCCGCCGGCTCGCGCTCGCGGATCAGCCTGATCACGACGAACCTCGACCTGGCCCACGACGAGCCGAAGGACTTCGGGATCAACAAGATCTGCGACGCCTGCCAGGTGTGCGTCCGGCGCTGTCCGGTCGGGGCGATCCCGGTCAAGCGCGCCGAGCACCGCGGCATCACCAAGGCGAAGATCAAGACCGACCGCTGCTTCCCGGTCGTGGCTCGTGTCGAGGGCTGCGCGATCTGCATGAAGACCTGCCCGGTGCAGAAGTACGGCCTCGACGCGGTGACCGAGCACTACGAGCACTCAGGCGAGATCCTCGGCAAGGGCACCGACGACCTCGAGGGCTTCACCTGGCCGCTCGACGGCCGCTTCTACGGCGCCGGCGCCAAGCCGCCCGTCAGCAACGAGACGCTGATCCGGCCCGAGGGCTGGGTCTTCGACGGCTCGCGCACCGAGCCCGATCCGCTCGACGGGCCGGGCGTTCACTAGTCCGCCGCGGTTCTGGGTAAACGGACTTGACGGCGGGGTCGCCACCTGCATAGACTGGACCGACCGATCGGTCCAGTCCGGATCGGCACGAGCTGAGAGGAGAGGACGAGAGTGCATCCGCACACAGGCGACGACCCCACAGCCGTCGCCAGCGCCCCCGCAGAGACCTCTCCTCCGCTCGCGGGCAAGGTGGCCCTCGTCACCGGCTCCGCCCAGGGCATCGGCGCCGGCATCGCCCGCGCGTTCGCCGCCGCCGGCGCTGCCGTGATGGTCAACTCGCGTACCCCGGGCAGCGGCGAGCAGGTCGCCGAGCAGCTGCCCGACGGCGCCTACCTGGCGGCCGACGTCAGCGACCCCGACGACGCCCGCCGGCTCGTCGACGCGACGGTCGAGCGCTGGGGGCGGCTCGACGTCGTCGTCAACTGCGCGGGGGTCTCGCGCGTCGTCGCGTTCGACGACCTCGACGCCGCCAACGACGAGCTCTGGGACAGCTGCATCCAGGTCAACGTGATGGGCATCTGGCACGTCGCCCGTGCCGCGGCCCCCGCGCTGCGCGCGGCCGGCAACGGCTCGATCGTGAACATCACCTCGGCCGCCGGGATCCGCCCGGGCGGCAGCTCGATCCCCTACGCCGTCTCCAAGGCGGCGGCCAACCACCTGACGCGGCTGCTCGCCAAGGCGCTCGCGCCCGAGGTGCGCGTCAACGCCGTCGCGCCGGGCTTCATCGAGACGCCGCTGACCGACTCGATGCCGGCTGAGTTCCGCGCGGGGTACGAGCAGACCGCCGCGCTCGGGCACGTAGGCCGCCCGGAGGACATCGCCGAGGCGTGCATGTTCCTTGCCCGCTCGAGCTACTCGACCGGAGAGGTCGTCGTCGTCGACGGCGGGCTCTCGATCGGCTGACAGGAGGATTTGGATGGCGTCTGAGGACAGGACGGAAGAACTCGCCGGCAAGACCGCGCTCGTCACCGGCGCGGGGCGCGGCATCGGTGAGGCGATCGCGACGAAGTTCGCCAAGCGCGGCGCCCACGTCGTCTGCACCGACGTCGAGGGCGCCGAGGCGACAGCCGCCGCGCTGGTCGCGGCCGGCGGCTCGGCGACCGGTCACGAGCACGACGTGCGCGACCTCGCCGGCTGGGAGCGGATCGTCGCCCAGGCGGTCGACGAGCAGGGCTCGATCGACATCCTCGTCAACAACGCGGGCGTGCGCTCGCTGGTTCCCGACAACGCGATCGGCCAGGACGAGGAGAACTGGCAGCGCGTCATCGACATCAACCTCAAGGGCGTCTGGCTCGGCATGAAGGTCGCGCTGCCGCACATGGTCGAGGGCGACGGCGGGCGGATCGTGAACATCGCGTCGCTCGCCTCGGTGCTCGGCCTGATCAACCTCTGCGCCTACTCGGCGGCGAAGGGCGGGGTCCTGTCGATGACCCGCCAGGTGGCGATCGAGTACGCGCGTCAGGGAGTGACGGTAAATGCGATCGGTCCGGGCATCACCAGCACGCCGGGGATGCACGCGAACTTGACCGACGACATGCACACGCAGTTCACCGAGGCCGTGCCCATGGGGCGCATGGGGACGCCGGAGGACCAGGCGTCGATGGTCGCCTACCTGGTCGGCCCGGAGGCCGCCTACATCACTGGTCAGTACTTCGCCGTCGATGGCGGTTGGACCGCTCACTAGAGCAGGAGAGGATTGTCAATGTTCAGGCTTGGAGTAGACGTCGGCGGTACCTTCAGCGACCTGGCCGTGTACGACACGGCGGACAACCGGGTCGCGGAGTTCAAGAGCCTCACCACACCCGACACGGTCGGCAGCGTCTCCAGCTGCCTCGACAAGGCGGCGAGCCACTTCGGCCGCTCGCTGCAGGACTTCCTGTCAGAGGTCGAGGTCTTCTGCTTCGGCAGCACGCACGCGCTCAACACGCTGCTGACGAACACCGGCTCGACCGTCGGCATCATCACCACCGAGGGTCACCGTGACGCCTACCACATCGCAGAGATGGACCGTGGCGGTTTCCACGACATCCGCGAGGCGGTCGAGGGTACCTTCGTCCCGCTCGTCCGCCGCCAGCGGATCCTCGAGATTCCCGAGCGCGTCGACTTCGCCGGCAAGGTCGTAGTCCCGCTCGACGAGGAGGCGACGGCCGCCGCGATCCGCAGGCTGGTCGAGGACGAGGGCGTCGAGGCGCTCGTCGTGTCGTTCCTCTGGTCGCACCGCTTCCCCGAGCACGAGCGGCGCGCCGCCGAGATCGCGCGCTCGCTGTACCCCGACCTGCACGTGACCGTCGGCTCGGAGATCAGCGGCACGCTCGGCGAGTTCAACCGGCTCGCGACGTCGGTGATCAACGCCTACATCGGCAAGCGCGTCGACGAGCAGGCCAGCAACGTCAACGACTACCTGACCGCCAACGGCCTGACCGCGCCGCTACTCGTGATGCAGCTCGTCGGCGGCGTCGCGCCGCTGAAGGAGGTCGTCCGCCGGCCGGTCACGCTGCTCAAGAGCGGGCCCGCGGGTGGCACCGTCGCCGCGGCGGCGATCTCGAAGCAGATGGACGAGGAGAACGTCGTCTGCATCGACATGGGCGGCACGAGCCTCGACGTCAGCCGGATCGTCGACGGCGAGATCCAGCTCAACCGCGGCTTCACCGTCCGCCAGCACCCGATCTCCGTGCCGGGCGTCGAGGTCGAGTCGATCGGGGCTGGCGGCGGCAGCATCGCCGTCGTCGAGAAGGCCGGCGACCTGGCCCGCCTGCGCGTCGGCCCCGAGAGCGCCGGCTCCAGCCCGGGACCGGTCTGTTACGGCCGCGGCGGCACGCGCCCGACGGTCACCGACGCCAACCTGCTGCTCGGCATCCTCGATCCCGACGTCAAGCTCGGCGGTGAGATCGCGCTCGACGTCGAGGCAGCGAAGGAGGCGATCCGCAAGGAGGTCGCCGAGCCGCTTGGCCAGGACACGATCGAGGCGGCGTGGGGCATCTACCGCGTCGTCACGGCTGGCATGGCGGATGCGGTCGAGGACTCGCTGATCTCCAACGGCGTCGATCCGCGCAACTTCTCGTTGATGGCGTTCGGTGCGGCCGCTCCGGCGCACGCGAATGCGATCGCGGCGAACCTGGGGATCGAGACGGTGATCATCCCGTCGTTCTTCCCGGTCTTCTCGGCCTACGGCCTGATGACGACCGACATCCGCCACGTCTACGACCTGACCGACGACTCGGTGCAGGTGCCCGTCGAGGGAGCGACCGACGAGCTGCTCGAGGAGAAGGCGGCCTACGTCGTCAAGCGCCTCGCCGACGCGGCCCAGATGCCGCTCGACCTGCTCGCCGAGGAGAGCGTCCCCGAGGAGAACCGCGAGGTCGCCCTCTACGTCGACCTGCGCTACTCCGGCCAGGAGCTCCAGCTGCCGGTCGACGTGCCCTACTCGGCGATCCGCGACGGCTGGTCCGGCGAGGCCCTGCGCGCCGTGATCGAGGACTGGAAGGCGAAGTACGTCCGGGTCTACGGCGAGGGCGCCGTCTGGCACGAGGGAACGATCGAGGTCATCAACTACCGCGCCGTCGGCGTCGGCAAGATCCCGTCGCCCGACCTGGCGGCCAAGCCGGACGCCGAGTCCGACGAGGTCAGCACGACCGGCGACCACCGCCGGGTCTACCTCGGAGAGTGGGTCGACGCCGCCGTCCACACGGCCACCACGCTCGCGCGCGGTGTCGTCGTCGAGGGCCCGGCGGTGATCGAGGGCCAGCTGACGACGGTCCTCGTCGGACCGGGCGAGACGGCGGTCGCCGACGAGTACGGCAACCTGCGCGTGACGCCGTCCAAGGACGCCTGGCGGATCGCCGACGACGCGCCCGCCGAGGCGGCCGCCGGCAACAACGGCTCGGCGGCGATCGAGCGGACCGACCCGGTCACGCTCCAGGTCGTCCACAACCGCCTCACGACGCTGATGAAGCTGATGACGCGGACGCTCGAGCAGCTCGCCGGAACGGCCGTCGGCCGTGAGGCGGGCGACTACTCGACGGCGTTCATGGACGCCGACGGCCGCATCGTCGCCTTCGGCAGCGCGGTGATCACCCACCTCGGCCACGAGGTCCAGATCATCCCGTGGATCTACGAGAACTACGGGCGCGAGAACATCAAGCCCGGCGACGTGTTCATCAGCAACGACCCCTACACCGGGGGCTCGGTGCACAGCAACGACGTCGGCTGCACGGCGCCGGTGTTTGCCGAGGACGAGCTGATCGGCTGGGTGTTCTGCGACATGCACTTCGCCGACGTCGGCGGCATGGTCCCGGGCAGCTTCTCGCCGAGCGCCGGCGACTGCCTGGCGGAGGCCGTGCGCTTCCCGCCGACGAAGATCTACGCCGCCGGCGAGTACCGCGAGGACGTGGTGCGCGCCTTCCTCAACAACACGCGCATCCCGACCCAGATCGCCCGTGACCTCAGCGCCGAGGTCGGCGCGCTGCACTTCGGGATCTCCGCGGTCAGCGAGCTCGCGCGCCAGTACGGGGTCGAGCGGCTGCGGACCGTCATGCTCGGGCTGCAGAACTTCTCGGAGCACATGTTCCGGGCGCGCTTGCGCGAGATCCCCGACGGCATCTACGAGTGGGCCGACTACGTCGAGGACGGCTACGTCGACGACACCGTCTACCGCGCGTTCGTGCGGCTGGCGATCGCCGGCGACGAGCTGTTCCTCGACTACCGCGACAGCTCCGGCCCGGCGCCGGCGCTGCTCAACTGCACGCGCTCGGGCCTGGTCGGCGGAGCGATGGGGCCGCTGATGCAGCAGCTGACGACGGGGATCCCGTTCAACGCCGGGGCGATGCGGCCGCTGCACATCCGCTCCGACAAGGGCTCGTTCATCGACGCGGTCTTCCCGACCCCGCTCGGACTCGCGACGGCGTACGGCGCCTGGGCGGTGGCCGACGCGGCGTTCGGGGCGGCGTCGCTGGCGCTCGAGGCGTCCGGGGACCCGTTCCTCGCCGGCCGCGCGGCGGCCCAGGCGGGAGGTGGCACGCCGGTGTTCATCTTCAGCGGCGAGTCGGACCAGCACGGCGAGTACTCCGTCTTCCTCAACATGGACGGGCCCGGCGCCGAGGGACAGGGCGCGATCGCCGGCCACGACGGCGGGCGCGGCAACAACGTCTGCCTCTACGGCTCGATCCCGAGCATCGAGGCGCACGAGGCCCACGAGCCGTTCCTCTATCTCTCGCGCGAGATCTGGGCCGACTCCGGTGGCGTCGGGCAGTGGCGTGGCGGCTTCGCGCTGAAGGCGGCGGTCGTCGTCTGGGGCGACAAGAGCAGCCCGCAGACCGGGACGTTCTGCACCTGCCGCAACGCGGTCCCGACCGCCGGCATCCACGGCGGCTACCCGTCGTCGGGCATGTACTACGGCCCGATCGCCGGGACGCCCGTCGGCGCCGGGCTGCTCGCCGGCGAGCTGGACACGTGCAGCGAGATCGAGGCGGCGTATGCCGACAAGTTCGAGTCGCTGCCGTCGAAGGCGATGTGGCACGGCCAGCGGGTGCTCAACAAGGGCGCCGAGGCCGAGGTGTTCGTGATGACCAACCCGGGTGGCGGCGGATTCGGAGATCCGCTCGAGCGCGACCCGGCGCTCGTGCTCGACGACGTCGAGGAGGGCATCGTCTCCAGCGAGGCGGCGCTCAGCGCCTACGGCGTGGTCATCGAGCAAGGCGCGGTCGATGCGGAAGCGACCGAGCGGCGGCGTGACGAGCTCCGCGAGGAGCGCGTCGACGGCGCGATCGATCTATCGGCGACTGCTGTCTGAGGAGGACACGATGAGTCAAACGGAGATGAAGATCGGCAACGTCGTCTGGGCGGGTGAGCAGGTGCAGTGCGCGCACTGCTCCGAGCGCCTCTGCGACGCGTCCGAGAACTGGAAGGACCACAGCCTCGCCCACCGCGGCCTCGCCTCGGAGCGGCTGACGCCCGAGCGCTTCGGGCCGTCGTTCCGGGTCCACGAGAACCCGAACGTCGAGCTGGCGGAGCTGTTCTGCCCGCACTGCAAGGCACTGCTGTCGGTCGAGCTCTACCTCGTCGGGGAGCCCTACCGCTGGGACTACCGCTCGCCCGAGCTCGCGCGCGACCAGGACTACGACCCCGCGCGGGAGATCCGCGAAGACCCCGACTCCTGGATCTCGTTCTAGGGAAGGAGAACCCATGGCATTCGACGACTACCCGGAGTCCGACGACGACATCCTCGTCCGTCGCGAGGAGCCGCTGGTCTGGATCACCTTCAACCAGCCCGAGCGGTTCAACCCGTTCGGCCCGAAGCAGTTCGCGAAGCTCGAGCGGCTGCTCGACGACATCTCGACCGACCCCGACATCGGCGTCGTGATCCTGACCGGCGCGGGCAAGGCGTTCTCGGCCGGCGGCGATCTCAACACGCTCGACAAGAAGGGCCTCGTCGAGACGGGCATCTACGCGCTGCGCGGCATCGGCGCGATCAGGCGCTGCCGCAAGCCGGTGATCGCGATGGTCAACGGCGTCGCGGTCGGTGGCGGCAACGAGATCGTGATCGCCTGTGACCTGGCGATCGCCGCGCGCAGCGCCCGGCTCGGCCAGGCGGGCACGCTCGTCGGCGCCTGCCCGGTCGTCGGCGGCACGAACCTGCTGACGCTGCAGATCGGCGAGAAGCGCGCCAAGGAGATCGTCTACTACAGCGACAAGGTGTCGGCCGAGACCGCGCTCGAGTGGGGCTGGGTCAACGCCGTGGCCGACGACGACAAGCTCGAGGAGGTCACGCGCGAGTGGGCCGAGCGCCTGCTGACGCGCCACCCGCAGGCGGTCGAGATCGCCAAGGCGTCCAGCAACATCTGGTGGAACCTCGCCTACGACAGCATGGTCAACGGCCTCCAGATGATGTCGCTCGGCGTGCCGCCGGAGTCGATGAACGTGGCGCGCGAGGCGTTCAAGGTCAAGGAGAAGCCCGACTTCGACCAGTGGCGCTACGACGGGTGGGCGTCGCGGGAGGGGACTGACTAGATGGACCCCAGCGGCAAGACGTTCGTCGTCACCGGCGGCGGGTCCGGCCTCGGCCGGGCCTGCGTCGACCGGCTGGTCGAGGTCGGAGCCAACGTCGTCGTCGCCGACCTGCGGGTCGATGGCGTCGACTCCGGTAGCGAGCAGGTCCACGCGGTCGTCACCGACGTCACCGACGACGCCAGCATCGGCGCCATGATCGGCGCGACGGTCGAGCGCTTCGGCGACCTGCACGGCGTCGTCAACTGCGCCGGGATCAGCATGCCCGGCCGGATCCTCGGACGCGACGGACTGCAGGACCTGTCCGTCTTCGAGCGGACGGTGGCGATCAACCTGACCGGGACGTTCAACGTCATCCGCCACGCCGTCGCGGCGATGGCCGAGCGGCCGGGCGACCCGGACGCCGACCGCGGCGCGATCGTCAACACCGCCTCGGCGGCCGCCTTCGACGGGCAGATCGGCCAGTCGTCGTACTCGGCCTCGAAGGGCGGCGTCGCCGCGATGACGCTCCCACTCGCGCGCGAGCTGGCGCGCGAGCGGATCCGCGTCAACACGATCGCGCCGGGCATCTTCGAGACGCCGATTCTCGCCGCGCTGACCGACGACGCGCGCGCCCGGATCGCCGCCCAGGTGCCGTACCCGCCGCGACTCGGGCAGCCGGAGGAGTTCGCCCTGCTCGCCGAGCAGATGATCCGTAACGGGATGCTGAACGGCGAGGTCGTCCGGCTCGACGGAGCACTGCGCCTGGGGCCGCGATGAACGTCTGGCGGTTCCTGTCGCGCGCCGCCGAGATCTCGGGCGGCGGCCCCTTCGTCGACAGCGCCGCCGAGTCGCTCAGCTATGCCGAGGTCGTCGAGCGGGCGGAGTCGCTCGCCGCCGGCCTCGAGCGTGCTGGCGTCGAGCCGGGCGAGCACGTCGCGGTCGCGATGCCGAGCGATACCGACCTGCTGGTGCTGTTCTTCGCGCTCAGCCGGCTCGGCTGCGTCTATATCCCAGTGATCTCCGGCTCGACGCCTGAGGAGGTCGAGTACGTCGTCGAGCACTCGCGCGCGCGGACGTTGATCGTCGCGGCCGGCGAGCTGGAGGTGCTCGACCTGGGCGCCGTCCGCCTGTCCGGACCGGAGCGGCTGCTGTTCCTCGGCGACGAGCCGCCGGCGGGCTTCGAGCGGCTGGAGCCGGTCGCCGGCCAGCCTTTGGCGCCGGCCGACGCCGACCCCGACGCGCCGATGGCGATCATGTACACGTCGGGCTCGACCGGCCGCCCGAAGGGCGTGGTGCTACCGCAGCGCAGCCTCGCCAAGGCCGGCTTCGCGAAGGCCGACCGGCTCGGCTACGCGCCCGAGGACTGCGTCCTCTGCGTGCTGCCGCTCTACCACGTCGGCGGCCTGCACTACTGCCTTGCGCCGGCGATGGCGCACGGCAGCAAGGTGATGTTCCAGCCGCGCTTCAGCGTCAGCCGCTTCTGGGAGGACGTGCGCCGCAGCGGCGCGACCGGCGGGCTGCTGATGCCGGCGATGATGGCGATGCTGATGACGGCGCCGGAGTCCGACGCCGACCGCGACAACACGCTCGAGGTCGTCTGCTCGCACTTCGTCGACGAGGGCTTCCGCGACCGCTTCGGCGTCGACATCGTCACCACCTGGTCGCTCAGCGAGAGCGCGGGGATCGCCGTCTACGGCAAGCGCGACTACGCCCACCACGCGCCGAAGCTGATCGGCTGGCCGGTCGGCGACGTCGACGTGCGCGTCATGGAGACCGACGGCGAGCACCTGGTCGAGGCTCCGCGCGAGACGATCGGCGAGCTCGCCGTGCGCCACGACGCGATGATGTCGGAGTACTGGCGCGACCCCGAGTCGACCGCCAAGGCGCTGCGCGACGGCTGGCTGCTCAGCGGCGACCTCGGCCGGATGGACGCGCGCGGCCGGCTGTTCTTCGAGGGCCGGGTCAAGAACATGATCAAGCGCTCGGGCGAGAACATCTCGGCCGAGGAGGTCGAGGAGCGGATCCTCGAGCACCCGTCCGTCGCCGAGTGTGCGGTGGTCGGCGTCAGCGACCCGATCCGCACCGAGGAGGCGAAGGCCTACGTCGTCTGCCGGCCGGGAGCCGAGCTGCGACCCGAGGAGATCGCCGACTGGTGCCGCGCGGTGCTGTCGGACTTCAAGGTCCCGCGCTTCGTCCAGTTCATCGACGAGATGCCGCGCAACGCGACCGACAAGATCCGCCGGCCCGCGCTGGCCGAGATCGCCGGCCGCGTCTGGGACCGCAACGAGGAGGTAATCGATGTCTGAGAAGGCCGGAACCAAGTACGTGTGCGAGGTCTGTGGCGGGACCGTGATCGTCGTGAAGGCGAGCGACGGCGAGCTCCAGTGCCACGGCCAGCCGATGAAGGAAGGCGGTTAGCGATGTTCAAGGTTGGAAAGCGCTTCGTCTGCGCGCTGTGCGGCAAGACCGTCATGGTCGCCAAGGCGAGTGACGAGGGCGTCCTCGTCTGCTGTGAGCAGGAGATGACCGAGCAGGGTCCGCGCCAACTGGGGTCGTCCGACTAGACGCCATGGCCGCCACCGTCCGCCTGCGCATGCCCGGCGCGGTGCTGGATCTCGCCGGCGCCCAGGAGCTCGCGCGCGAGCTCGCGTCAGCCAGCGCGGATCCGGGCGTGCGGGTGGTCGCGCTGGAGCCGGACGGCCCCGACTTCTGTCGCGGGCTGGCGCCGGGCTTCGAGCCGCTCGACAGCGGTTTCGATCCCGCCGCGGACCTCGCCCGGCTGCGCGTTCCGGTCGTCGCGGGGCTGCGCGGGGTGACCGCGTCGGCGGGCCTCGAGCTGGCGCTGGCGGCCGACATCCGGGTCGCGGCCTCCGACGCGGTGCTGGCGCTGCCGGACCTGGAGTCGGGGCGGCTGCCCTGCTGGGGCGGCACCCAGCGCCTCGTCCGCCAGGCGGGCCCCGCGGTGGCGACGCGGATGCTGCTGAGCGGCGAGCGGCTCGACGCCGCGGCGGCGCTAGCGGCGGGCATCGTGCACGAGGTCGTCGACCCCGACCGGCTCGACGAGCGCGTGGCCGAGCTGTGCGCGCAGCTCGAAGCGCTCGCGCCGCTCGCGCTCGCCTACGCGAAGGAGGCGGTCCGCGAGGGGGCGCACCTCCCGATGGCCGACGCGCTGCGGCTGGAGGCCGACCTCAACGTGCTGCTGCAGGCGTCGGCGGACAGGGAGGAGGGCCTGCGTGCGTTCCTGGCCAAGCGCAGCCCGACGTTCACCGGTGAGTGAGCGCGGGCCACTGAACGGGCTGGCGGTGCGCGTCGCCGGCGACCCCGCGCCGGCCGCGCGGACCGCCGCCGACCTGCTCGGCCTGCTCGGGGCCGAGGTCGGCGTCGCCGCGGGGCACCCGGCCGGGGTTGCTGTCACCACGCCCGACGGCGGCTGGGCACGTGCCTGCGCTGGTCCGCGCGACCTGCTCGCCGAGGCACGCCTGGAAGCGGCGCTCGACTTGCCGCGCGGCACCGTCGCCCATGCCGTCGGGCTCTGCCTGGCGACCGCGGCGGGGGCGGCGGCGCTCGCCGGCCGTGACGTCGATGTCGATCCCGACGCCGTAGCGGCGCAGCTCGCGCTGCCGCTGCTGCTGGCCGCGGCCCACGGTGGCGAGCTGCCGCCCGTGCCGCCGCCCGTCGCCGCCGCCGACGGGGCGATCTGGGCCGACCTCGACGCCGGCCAGCGGGCGCTGCTGGGCGAGCTGCTCGGCGGCGAGTCGCCGGCCAGCCAGCGGGCCGGCGCGGTCGCGGCGCTCGGCCAGGCGGCCGGCCTGCCGCTGACCGACTTCCGCCCGTCGCCGCTCGCGCCGCCGCCACCGCTGGCCGAGCTGAGCCCGATCGGCTCGCCGCGCGCGCTACGCGCCGCATCGCCGCCGCGGGGCGACCCGCCGCTGACCGGGGTGCGGGTCTGCGACCTCACCACGATGTGGTCGGGGCCGCTGGCCACCTGGCTGCTCGCGTCGCTCGGCGCCGACGTCCTCAAAGTGGAGCCGGCCTGCCGGCTCGACGGCACGCGCGGCGCCGACGGGCTGTCGCTCGGCCCCGACGGCCTGCCCGTCGTTGCGGGCGACCTCGACAGCTCGACGATCTTCCAGGCGCTCAACCGCAACAAGCGCCGGCTCGACCTCGACCTGCGCGTCGCCGGCCAGCGCGCCGCCTTCCTCGAGCAGGTGGACGCGTCGGACCTCGTCGTGTCGAACTTCAGCCCGCGTGTGCCGGCGAATCTGGGGATCGAGCCGGCGACGCTCGCCGCCGGCCGCACGCGGCCGCTGGGCTGCGTGCAGATGCCGGCATTCCCGGCGGGGTCGGACGAGCGCGACTGGCGGGCCTACGGCCACGGCATCCACGCGGTCTCCGGCCTCGGCGTCGACCACGACGGCCAGCCGTGGACGGCGGGCACCTCCTACCCCGACGCGCTCAGCGGGTTCGCGGCGGCCGCCGTCGCGGTCGCCCTGCGGGTCGGCGCGGTCCGCGAGGGCGCGAGCTGGGCGGCCGAGGTGCCGATGCTCGCGGTCGCCCGCGGCCTCGCGGCGCGGGTCCCACGTGGTCCGGCCGCCGGCACGGCGGCGGGGCTGGTGGACGACGACGCGCGCGCAGCCGCGCTCGCCGCCTGCCTCGAACGGGCGACGGTCGCGGTCGAGACCGAGCGCGGCCGGTTCGTCTGCCCGCGGTCGCCGTTCCGCCCCGACACGCGCCCGGTCGCCGAGCTCCCGGCGCCGCTGCTGGGTGCGCGCGAGGTCTACGCGTGAGCGCGGCCGGCACGGTCGAGCTGGAGCTGGGCGGCGACGGCGTCGCCGTGCTGACGCTGAGCCGGCCCGAGCGCGCCAACGCGTTCAGCGTCGCGATGCGCGACCGCCTCTGGGAGGCGCTGCTGGCGATTCGCGACTCGCCCGGCGTTGTCGCCGCGGTCGTGCGCGCCGACGGCGACCACTTCTCGGTCGGAGCCGACCTCAGCGAGTTCGGGACGGCCGGCTCGCTGTTCGACGCCCGCCGCGTCCGCTTCGAGCGGCCGCTGTGGGAGCTGCTGTGGTCGCTGCCGCAGCCGCTGGTCGCGGCGCTGCGCGGCTACACGCTCGGGTCGGGACTGGAGATCGCGCTGATGTGCGACGCGCGGCTCGCGCGCGCCGACGTCCAGCTCGGCCTGCCCGAGGCCCGCTTCGGGATGCTGCCGGCCGCCGGCGGCACCCAGACGCTGACGCGAGCGGCCGGCCAGTCGGCGGCGCTGGCGGCGATCCTGCGCTGCGAGCGGATCGACGCCGACCGCGCCCAGGCGCTCGGCGTCGTCGATGCGTTGAGCGACGACGTCGACGCGGCGGCGCTGGCGCTCGCCGCGCGCTGGGCGGCGCTTGGCCCGCTGCGGGCGCGCGCCGCCAAGGCCGCGCTGCGGGCCGCGTCGGACCTGCCGCCGGACGCGGCCGGCGCGGCAGAGCGCCGGCTTGCTCGGCTGGTCGCGGCGGCCGCGCCGTGAGGGCGGTCTTGCTCGAGCAGCTCGGTGGGCCGGAGCGGCTGACGTTCGCCGAGATCGACGATCCGCTGCCCGCGCCGGACGAGCTCCTGATCCGCGTCGCCGCCGCCGGGGTCAACTTCGCCGACGTCCTGATCCGGCGCGGCGACTACCCGCAGCCGCCGCGGCTGCCGGCGATCCTCGGCAACGAGGTCGCCGGCGAGGTGCTGGTGGGTGACGCCGCCGGCCGCTTCAGCCCCGGTGAGCGGGTCGCCGCGCTGGCGATCGCCGGTGGCGGCTACGCCGAGCTGGCGGCGGTGCCGGCGGCGACGGCCTTCACGCTGCCGCCGGAGGTCGACGACCTCGCGGGTGCCACGCTCCTGATGGCCGGCTGCACCGCGCAGCTCGCGCTGCGCGACGTCGGCGCCGGCGACACGGTCCTCGTCCATGCGGCGGGCGGGGGCGTTGGCGGAGCGGCGGTGCAGATCGCCCGCCGGCTCGGGGCGCGTGTCGTCGCGACCGCCAGCTCGGACGCCCGCCTCGCGCTCGCGCTCGAACAGGGGGCGGAGGTCGCGATCGACCGCCGCGACAGCGACTTCGTCGCCGCCGCACGCGAGCACACCGGCGGCGCGGGCGTAGACCTGGTCGTCGACCCGCTCGGCGGCGAGCTGCTGACGCGCAGCCTCGAGGCGCTGAAGCCGCTCGGCCGGCTGGTCGCGATCGGCGAGGCCGCCGGCCGCTGGCCCGACCTGCCGCTGGCGCGCCTGGTCGGCCGCAACGTCGGCATCGACGGCATCTACGTCGGCCGGCTCGCGCGCCACGCGCCGGATGCCCTGCGCGCGGCCGGCGAGGCGGTGGTCGCGCTTGCCGCCGACGGGGCGCTCGCGCCACGGGTCGGGGCGGTCCACTCCTTCGAGGCGGCCGCCGCTGCGCACGCGCTGGTCGAGTCCGGGGCGCACGCGGGGAAGGTAGCGCTCACCCCTGCCACGCCGCCCTTGACAGCGCCGCCGCACTAACTGTACCGTCCGGTCGGTACGGCGATGCGACGAGACCTCCTCAGCCACGAGCAGCGCGACTTCCGCGACTCCTTCCGGGCGTTCCTCGACGCGAACGTGTTCGGCGAGTTCGAGCGCTGGGAGGAGGACGGCATCGTCCCGCGCGAGCTCTTCCGCGCCGCCGGCGAGCACGGCTTCCTGGCCTTTGAGGCGCCCGAGCGGTTCGGCGGCGTCGGCGTGCGCGACTTCCGCTTCAACGCGGTCATCGGCGAGGAGGCCCACGGCGCCGGCGTGTCCGGCGTCGCCGCCGGCCTGACGCTGCACAACGACATCTGCCTGCCGTACTTCCTCACCTACGCGACCGAGGAGCAGTGCCAGCGCTGGCTGCCGGGCATGACGAGCGGCGAGCTGATCGGCGCGATCGCGCTCACCGAGCCGGGCGCCGGCTCGGACCTCGCCGGCATCGCGACGACCGCCGAGCGCGTCGACGGTGGCTACCTCGTCAACGGCAGCAAGACCTTCATCACCAATGGCATCAACGGCGACCTTGTCATCACCGCCGTGCGCACCGACCGCGAGAGCCGCCACGGCGGCCTCAGCCTGCTCGTCGTCGAGCGCGGCGCCGAGGGCTTCGAGCGCGGACGCAACCTCGACAAGATCGGCATGCACTCCCAGGACACCGCCGAGCTGTTCTTCTCCGACGTCTTCGTGCCGGAGGAGAACCTGCTTGGGGAGGAGGGCCGCGGCTTCTACTACCTGACCTCCAACCTGCCGCAGGAGCGGATGTCGATCGCGGTCGCCGCGACGGCCTCGTCGCAGGCCGCGCTCGAGTCGACGATCGAGTACGTCCAGGGGCGCAAGGCGTTCGGGCGGTCGATCGGCTCGCAGCAGAACACCCGCTTCGTGCTGGCCGAGCTGCACGCGGAGCTGCTGGTCGCCCGGACCTACGTCGACCGCTGCATCGAGCTGATGACCGAGGACGCGCTGACGCCCGCCGACGCGGCCGTCGCGAAGTGGTGGGCGACCGAGGTCCAGGGCCGCGTGATGGACCGCTGCCTGCAACTGCATGGGGGCTACGGCTACATGTCCGAGTACCCGATCTCGAGGGCCTATCTAGACGCGCGCGTGACCCGGATCTACGGCGGAACGACCGAGATCATGAAGGAGATCGTCGGCCGTTCGCTCGGTCTTTAGGTTCGCGCCCTTGACTTGGACCGACTGGTCGGTTTAGTCTCGCAACCGGGGAGAGAACGTGATGAGTGAAGGACTTCCAACCGCACACGAAGCGGCCTCGTCCGCGACCACTTCGACCGCTGCCGCCGAGCCGGTTCTCGTCGTCCGCGGCGTCACCAAGCGCTATCCCGGCGTCGACGCGCTGAAGTCCGTCGACTTCGACGTACGGCCCGGCGAGGTCCACGCGGTGCTCGGCGGCAACGGCGCCGGCAAGAGCACGCTGGCGAAGGTGATCGGCGGCGTCGAGTCGTTCGACGAGGGCGAGGTGACCTTCGAGGGGACATCGCTGCGCGGGCTCGGACCACGGCGGGTCGCCGACCTCGGGATCGCCGTGATCCACCAGCGGCTGCAGCTGTTCCCGCCGCTGACGGTCACAGAGAACGTCGCCTGGCTGGTGCGCAACTACCCGACCCGCTCCGGGCTGCTGAACCGGCGCGCGGCACGCGACCAGGCGGTCGAGATCCTCGAGGTCCTCGGCCGCCGCAAGATCTCGCCGGACGCCACCGTCGCCGAGCTGCGCCCCGCCGAGTCGTGGCTGCTGACGATCGCCGCCGCGCTGTCGCGCCGCCCGAAGCTGCTGATCCTCGACGAGTCGACGGCGGCGCTGCCCGAGGCCGACGCGGAGATGCTGTTCGAGTTCCTGCGCGAGCGGCGCGACGCCGGGCTCGCGGTGATCCTCGTGACCCACC
Source organism: uncultured Thermoleophilaceae bacterium (assembly GCA_964629855.1). Lineage (GTDB taxonomy): Bacteria > Actinomycetota > Thermoleophilia > Solirubrobacterales > Thermoleophilaceae > JAAYBF01. The sequence goes on along the minus strand of CAZVRI010000005.1, from coordinate 51,025 downwards.
GGCTCGAGGAGATCCGCCAGATCGCCGACCGCGTCACGGTGCTCAGCGACGGCCGCAACACCGGCCACGCCGACGGCCAGCGCAGCACCGGCGAGCTGGTGTCGCTGATGTTCGGCGAGGAGCTGGCTGAGCAGCTGCGCCACTCCGGCAAGCAGGAGGGCGACGCGACCGGCGCGCCGCTCGTACAGCTCGACGGCGTAACGACGCGCACCCTGCGCGACCTGTCGCTGACGATCCGCCGCGGCGAGGTGCTCGGCATCGCCGGCGCGCTCGGCTCCGGCCGCAGCGAGCTGGTCCGCGCCCTGACCGGCGACGCCCACATCGAGTCGGGCCAGATGCTCTTCGACGGCGCCGACCACCACCCGCGCGGCCCGCGCGACGTCGTCGGCCACGGCATCGCGGTCGTCGCGGAGGGTCGCGACTCGACCGGTCTCCTGCACGGCCTATCGCTGGAGCGCAACATCACCGTCTCCGCGCTGACGCGCCTGCGCCGCGGCCTGACCGCCGTGCTCAACCGGCGCCGCGAGCGCGCGCTCGCCCGCGACACGATCGACGCGCTGTCGATCAAGGGGACGCGCAAGCAGCCGATCGACACGCTCAGCGGCGGCAACCAGCAGAAGGCGCTGATCGGCCGCGCGCTGCTGCTTGAGGACGACCTGCTGATCCTCGACGAGCCGTCCGCCGGCGTCGACGTCGCGACCCGCCTGGAGCTGCGCGCGGTCATGCGCCAGCTCGCCTCGGAGGGCCGCGCGGTCGTCGTGATCTCGAGCGAGTTCGACGACCTCGTCCGCGACAGCACGCGGATCGCGGTCCTGCGCGGCGGCTCGATCGTCGAGCACGATGCGCCGTTCGACGCCGTCCGCCTCGCCCACCTCGCCTACGCCGGAGGTCCGACGGCGACATGAGCACCGCGACCCAGAACCCGGCCGCGACCGTCCCGAGCGAGGCGCCGGCGAGCGCGCGCTCGCGGCTGCGGCTGTGGTTCGAGCGGATCGCACCGTTCGGCTCGCTCGCCGTGCTGATCGCGATGGTCGCCTACTTCGCGTTCAACTACTACGACGAGTTCTGGAACTCCGCCAACCTGCTCGCGCTGCTCAGCGACGGCGCGCCGCTGGCGATCGTCGCCGGCGGCCTGACACTCGCGCTGATCTCGCTCGACTTCGACCTCTCGATCGGGGCGATGGCGACGCTGGCCGGGCTGACGCTCGGCCTGCTGCTGGAGAAGGACATGTCGCTCGGGGTGGCGCTCGCCGTCACGCTCGCACTCGGCGCGACGGTCGGGCTGGTCAACGGCCTGATCGTCGTCAAGCTCGGCATCTCGGCGTTCATCGGCACGCTGGCCACGCTCTCGATCCTCAACGGGCTCGGCACCTGGTGGGCGGACGGCGCGAGCGTCGACGTGCGCAACCCGACCTTCACCGGCTGGGCGCTCGACGAGATCGCGGGGATCCCGGTGCCGCTGGTGCTCGCCGTCGTCGTCTACATCGTGCTCTGGTTCGTGCTCGAGCGCTCGACGATCGGCCGGCGGATCTACGCCGTCGGTGCCAACGCCGAGGCGGCCCGGCTCGGCGGTATCGCCGTCACCCGCTTCCGCATCGGCGCCTTCGTCGTCTGCTCGATCGGCGCGACGATCGCCGGGCTGGTGCTGACGTCGAAGCTGTTCGGCGCGTACCAGAACGCCGGCGACCCGCTGCTGCTCGACGCCTACGCCGCCGTCTTCCTCGGCGCCGTCACCCTGCGGCTCGGCCAGTTCCACATCCTCGGCACGGCGATCGGCGTGCTGATCCTCGCGGTGATGTCGAACGGCCTGGCGATCATGGGCACCGAGGCCTACGTCGGCAACCTGATCAAGGGCGGCATCCTGGTCCTCGCGGTCGCCGTCGCCGGCACGAGCGGCACGCTGAAGCGGATGGCGGGCCGATGACCGCGCCCGCCGCGATTCCCGAAGTCGGCGTGACGCTGAGCGGGCGGCGCGTGCTCGTCGTCGGCGCGGGAACCCGTCCGACCGACGACCCCGATGCACCGCCCGGCAACGGCCGCGCGATGGCCCTGACGGCCGGGCGCCTCGGCGCGCGGGTCGCCTGCCTCGACCTCGACGCCGCGGCCGCCGCCGAGACGGCGCGGATGATCGAGGCCGCGGGCGGCAGCGCGATCGCGATCGACGCCGACGCCGCCGACGGCGCCGCCGCGGAGGCCGCGGTGCGGCGCGCCCACGACGAGCTCGGCGGGCTCGACGGCCTGGTGCTGAACGTCGGCATCGCCCCCGGGTGGCGGTTCGACGGAACCTCGCTCGACGACCTCGAGCGCGCGTTCGCGGTCAACGTGCGGTCGCACTTCGCGACGACCAAGGCGGCACTGCCGCTGCTCGCCGACGGCGCGTCGATCGTCTACATCTCGTCGATCGCCGCCGGGCGCGCCTTCAGCCAGCTGCCGGCCTATGACGCGTCGAAGGCGGCCGTCGAGGCGATCGCCCGTCACGCCGCGGCCGAGCTCGGCCCGCGCGGCATCCGCGCGAACGCCGTCCGGATCGGCGTCGTCGACACACCGCTCGGGCGCGTGTCGTCGGGCGACCGTCCGGAGCGCGACAGCATGCCAATCCCGCTCGGCCGCAAGGGCACGCCGTGGGAGGTCGCCGCGGTCGTCGCCTTCTTCCTCTCCGACGCGGCGGCATATGTGACCGGCCAGGTGCTGGCCGTCGACGGCGGGCTGACCAACACGCGATGAGCCCAGTCGACCCCACAGCCAATGGGCCCGTTGCGGCCGAAAATTGGACCGAACGTCCGGTACTCGAACCGTTGGCCGGGCGCGTCGCGCTGGTCACCGGATCGTCGCGCGGGATCGGCGAGGGGATCGCGCGCTGCTTCGCCGCGGCCGGCGCGCGCGTGGTCGTCAACTCCTCCCAGTCGCACGAGGCCGGCGAGGACGTCGCCGCCGCGCTGCCCGAAGCGATCTACCGCCGCGCCGACGTCTCGAAGGCCGAGGACGCGGCCGCCCTCGTTGAGGCCGCCGTCAGCACCTACGGGCGGCTCGACACCGTCGTCAACTGTGCCGGCTGGTCGCGGCGGGTCCCGTTCGAGGATCTCGACGCCGCCGACGACGCGCTCTGGCGCCGCTGCATGGGCGTCCACGTGATGGGTGTCTGGTACGTCTCGCGCGCGGCTGCCGCGGCGCTGCGCGAGTCCGACCGCGCGTCGATCGTCAACATCACCTCGGTCGCCGCGATCACCGCGACCGGCAGCTCGCTCCCCTACTCGGTGTCGAAGGCCGGCGCCGACCATCTGACCCGCCTGCTCGCCAAGGCGCTCGCGCCGGACGTCCGCGTCAACGCGGTCGCGCCCGGCTTCGTCAAGACCCCGCTGACGGCCTCGCTCCCGCCCGACTACATCGAGGCGTACGAGCGCGGAATCCCCGTGGGCCATGGCGGCGAACCGCAAGACATCGCCGAGGCCTGCCTCTTCCTGGCGGCCAGCAACTTCGCGACCGGAACGACCTTGACCGTCGACGGCGGGGTGCGCCTGCGATGACCACCACGCCCAGAGAGGAAAGCTCTTGTACCGACTAGGACTGGATATCGGAGGAACGTTCAGCGACCTCGCCGTCTACGACACCGACAGCGAGACGTTCGCGGAGTTCAAGAGCCTCACGACCTACGACTCGGTCGACTCCGTCGGCCGCTGCCTGTCGAAGGCGGCCGAGGCCCACGGGCGCACGCTCGAGGAGTTCCTGGCCGAGGTCGAGCTGTTCACGTTCGGCAGCACCCACGCGCTCAACACCCTGCTCACCGAGACCGGCTCTCCCGTCGGCATCGTGACGACCAAGGGCCACCGCGACGTCTACCACATCGCAGAGATGGAGCGTGGCGGACACCTCGACGTCCGCGAGGCGGTCGAGAAGGCCTTCGTGCCGCTGATCCCGCGGGCGCGCATCCTCGAGGTCAACGAGCGCCACGACGCCACCGGCAAGGTCGTCGCCGCGCTCGACGAGGAGGCCGCGCGCACGGCGATCCGCACGCTCGTCGAGGACGAGGGCATCGAGGCGCTGGTCGTCTCGTTCCTCTGGGCGCACCGCTTCCCCGATCACGAGCGCCGCGTCGGCGAGATCGCCCGCTCGCTCTACCCCGAGCTGCACGTCACGCTCGGCTCGGAGATCAGCGGCACGCTCGGCGAGTTCAACCGGCTCGCGACCGCGGTGATCAACGGCTACGTCGGCAACAGCGTCGACCGCCAGGCCGCCGCGCTGCGCGAGTTCCTGATCCCGCGCGGGCTGACGGTCCCGATCCTCGTGATGCAGCTGGTCGGCGGCGTGGCGCCGCTCGACGAGGTCGTCCGCCGCCCGGTCACGCTGCTCAAGAGCGGTCCCGCCGGCGGCGCGGTCGCGGCCGCCTCGATCGCCGGCGCGATCGGCGAGCCGAACGTGGTCTGCATCGACATGGGCGGCACGAGCCTCGACGTCAGCCGGATCGTCGACGGCGAGATCCAGTTGAACCGCGGCTTCAGCGTGCGCGGCCATCCGATCTCGGTGCCTGGTGTCGAGGTCGAGTCGATCGGCGCCGGCGGCGGCAGCATCGCCGTGCTCGAGCAGGCCGGCGACCTGGCGCGCCTGCGCGTCGGCCCCGAGAGCGCGGGGTCGAATCCCGGACCGGTCTGTTACGGCCGCGGCGGCACCAAGCCGACGGTCACCGACGCCAACCTGGTGCTCGGCATCCTCGACGCCGACGTCACGCTCGGCGGCGAGATCGCGCTCGATCTCGACGGGGCCAAGGCCGCGCTGCGCGAGCAGGTCGGCGAGCCGCTCGGACAGAGCGAGGAGGAGGCCGCCTGGGGCGTCTACCGCGTCGTTACGGCGGGGATGGCGGACGCGGTTGAGGACTCGCTGATCTCGAACGGCGTCGATCCGCGCAACTTCTCGTTGATGGCGTTCGGGGCCGCGGCTCCGGCGCATGCCAACGCGATCGCGGCGAACCTGGGGATCGAGACGGTGATCATCCCGTCGTTCTTCCCGGTCTTCTCGGCCTACGGCCTGATGACCACCGACATCCGCCACGTCTACGACGTCACCGACGACTCGGTGCGCGTGCCGGTCGACGTCGCGAGCGACACCGAGCTCGACGCGAAGGCGGCCTACGCCGCGCAGAAGCTGCGCGACGTGATGGCGATGCCGCTGGCGCTGCTCGAGGAGGAGGGCATCGCCGAGGCCGACCGCGACGTGGCGCTGTTCATCGACCTGCGCTACTCCGGCCAGGAGCTGCAGATGTCGATCGAGGTGCCGGCCGACGCGATCCAGGGCGACTGGGATGGCGACGCGCTGCGGACCGTGGTTGCGGACTGGCAGGAGAAGTACCTGCGCGTCTACGGCGAGGGCGCCGTCTGGCACGAGGGCATGATCGAGCTGGTCAACTACCGCGCCGTCGGCATCGGGCGGATCCCGTCGCCGGCGCTGACCCCGGGCGCCGACGCCGACAGCGACGTCGCCGTCCGCGGCACGCGCCGGATCTACCTCGGCGAGTGGGTCGAGGCCGAGGTCTACCGGGCGTCCGAGCTCGGCGCGGGCTGGAGCGCATCCGGCCCGGCCGTGATCGAGGGCGAGCTGACGACCGTCCTCGTCGGGGTCGACGAGGCCGTGACCGCCGGCCGCTTCGGCGAGCTGCGAATCACCGTGAACAAGGACGCCTGGAACCGGACCCGCTCGCGGGTCGCGGCCGGCGCCGGAGAGAGGAACGGATGAGCGAGACGACGATGGAGCACGACGCCGTTGCGCTCCAGGTGGTGCACAGCCGCCTGGAGACGCTGATGCGGCTGATGACACGCACGCTCGAGCAGCTCGCCGGAACGGCCGTCGGTCGTGAGGCGGGCGACTACTCGACGGCGTTCATGGACGCCGACGGCAAGGTCTGCGCCTTCGGCAGCGCGGTGATCACCCACCTCGGCCACGAGGTCCAGATCATCCCGTGGATCTACGACAACTTCGGGCGCGAGAACATCAAGCCCGGCGACGTCTTCATCAGCAACGACCCGTACACAGGCGGCTGCGTCCACTCCAGCGACGTCGGCTGCACGGCGCCGGTCTTCGCCGAGGACGAGCTGATCGGCTGGGTCTTCTGCGACATGCACTTCGCCGACGTCGGCGGCATGGTGCCGGGCAGCTTCTCGCCGAGCGCCGGCGACTGCTTCGCCGAGGCGGTCCGCTTCCCGCCGACCCGGATCTACGCCGGCGGCGAGTACCGCGAGGACGTCGTGCGGGCGTTCATCAACAACACGCGCATCCCGACCCAGATCGCCCGCGACCTCAGCGCTGAGGTCGGCGCGGTCAACCTCGGCGTCAAGGCCGTCGCCGAGCTCGCCGAGCAGTACGGCGTCGAGCAGCTGCGCCACATCCTGCACGGGCTGCACGAGTTCTCCGAGCAGATGTTCCGGGCGCGGTTGCGGGAGATCCCCGACGGCGTCTACGAGTCGGCCGACTACATCGAGGACGGCTACGCCGACGAGTCCGTCTACCGCGCCTTCGTGCGCATGACGGTCGCCGGCGACGAGCTCTACTTCGACTTCCGCGGCAGCTCGGACTCCGCGCCGGCGCTGCTGAACTGCGCCCGCTCCGGTCTCGTCGGCGGCGTGATGGGGCCGCTGATCCAGCAGCTCGCGACCGGCATCCCGTTCAACGCCGGCGTGATGCGGCCGCTGCGCATCCGCTCCGACAAGGGGTCGTTCATCGACTCGTCGTTCCCGACCCCGATCGGGCTGGCGACCGGCTACGGCGCCTGGGCGGTCTCCGACGCGGCGTGGGGCGCGGCGTCGTCCGCGCTCCAGGCCTCCGGCGACGACTACCTGCGCGGCCGTGCTTCGGCGCAGGCCGGCGGCGGCGCCCACTGCAGCATCTTCAGCGGGCAGTCGAACCAGTTCGGCGACTACTCCGTCTTCCTCAACATGGACGGGCCCGGCGGCCAGGGCCTCGCCGCGCTCGAGGGGCTGGACGGCGCGCGCGGCTCGAACGTCTCGCTCTGGGGCTCGATCCCCAGCGTCGAGGCGCACGAGGCGACTGAGCCGTTCCTCTATCTCTCGCGCGAGGTCTGGCGCGACTCCCCGGGCGCCGGCCGCTGGCGCGGCGGCTACGGGCTGAAGTCGGCCGTGGTCGTCTGGGGCGAGAAGACGAGTCCGCAGAGCGGCACGTTCTGCAGCGTCCGCAACGCCGTCCCGACCGTCGGCCGCAACGGCGGCTACCCAGCCTCCGGCGTCTACTACGGCCCGGTCTCCGACACTCCCGTCTGGGAGCTGCTCGAGGGCGGCCAGATCCTCACCTGCTCGGAGATCGAGGAGCGCTACGGCGACAGCTTCGAGTCGCTGCCGTCGAAGGCGATGTGGGAGGGCGAGCGCTCGCTCCACAAGGGGATCGGCGGCGAGGTGTTCATCCAGACCACTCCGGGTGGCGGTGGCTTCGGCGACCCCCACATGCGGGACCCGGAGCTGGTGAGCGTCGACGTGCGCGAGGGGGTGGTCTCCGAGGAGGCCGCCCGCAGCCTCTACGGAGTCGTGCTCGCCGACGACGGATCAGCTGACGCCGACGCCACCGAGCGCCGGCGGACGGAGCTGCGCGACGAGCGGGTCGCGCGGGCGGAGGTGGCGGCCCGATGACCGGAGCCGAGAACGACCAGACCCAGATGTCAATACGAGGAGAGAGTGCGATGGAAAGCAAGAGCACGTCGCGGCCGTGGTTGTCGCGGATAGCCGGATCGATGGCGGTAGTGCTCGTAGCCGGGCTGATCGTGGCCGGCTGCGGGTCGAGCGATGACGACAGCGGCAGCGGCGGCAGCGGCGACAGCGCGAGCAACGGCTCGATCTGCGTCGGCTCGCTGGTCGGCTTCGCCATCGTCCCGGACCTCATGCGGATCTGGAAGGACACCGCTGAGCAGAACAACATGGAGTTCAGCTCCGCGATCGCCAACCCCGAGGGCGACCTCAACTCCGCGCAGGCGAACATCAAGTCCTGCGTGCGCAAGAAGGCGACCGTGACCGTGAACATCACGACGCCGGACGAGACGCTGGCCGCCTCGATCGCCCAGACGACCAAGGCCGGCGACTTCTACGTCGGTCAGTACTCCGGCGCGCCGGCTCCCGACCAGACGATGAGCCTCTCTCCCGACGACCCCGCGATGAGCAAGCAGCTCTTCGACTGGGCGAAGGAGAACATCGCCGACAAGGGCGAGAAGCCGGTCATCCTGCCGCTCACGACATCGGCCTTCCCGGTCGTCGTCAACCGGATCGGCTCGTTCGTCGAGCTGGCGAAGAAGGCTGGCTGGGAGGTTCTGCCGGAGCAGGAGCTGCGTCCGGATCGGGTCGCGACCGACGCGACCTCGAAGACCGCCGCGGCACTGCGCAGCAACCCGGACCTCAACATCGTCCTGGCCTACGCGGATGACGTGACCGCCGGTGTGACGCCCGCGGTCCGCGACGCCGGCAAGGCCGATCAGGTGAAGGTCCTCGGTTGGGAGGGTCTCGAGCCGACCTACGCCGACATGCGGTCTGGCAACAGCCTCGTGGCGGCGATCGCCGGCGCTCCGATCCAGGTCATGAACGACCTCCAGGTCTGGGCGGTGCGCGAGATGATCGATGGGTCGTTCGAGAAGGGCTCGATCTGGCGCTGCGTTGGCCCGCTGGTGACCCCGGAGAACGTGCCGGCGAAGGGCGAGCCCAACAAGGGCGGCTCGTGCGACAAGGGCACGGAGATCGACGACCTCGGCGCTGTCGTCAACGGCGAGACGTTCTCCGCCGACGAGATCGCGTCGATGGCGAAGGAGTAGCTGAACGCGCTTGGCCGGCGCGGCGCTCCGTCGCGCCGGCCATCGCTTCCGAATCGACAGAGGTGAACTGACATGACAGCGACCACATCCCAAGCCAGGCATCTGCTGGATCGGCTCGCGCCGTGGGGAACGGTCGCGGCCCTGGCCGCGATCGTGCTCGTGTTCGCGATCGCCAAGCCAAGCGAGTTCCTCGCCTGGGGCAACATGCAGCAGATCCTCTCCCAGGGGGCCGGCCTCGGCATCGTCGCGGTCGGTCTGACGCTCGTCCTGATCGTCGGCGACTTCGACCTGTCGGTGGCCGCCGTCGCCACCGCGAGCGGCTTCGTCGCGGCGCTGCTGGCCCAGGACGGCATGGCGGTCCCGCTCGCGATCCTGCTCGCGATGGCCTTCGGCGCGACGCTCGGCGCGGTCAACGGCTTCGTGACGGTCTTCCTCAACGTGTCGTCGTTCATCGCGACGCTGGCGATGCTCACCGTGGCGACCGGGCTGGCGACGTGGTGGAGCAAGGGCGAGTCGATCGCGATCACCAACCCCGGCTTCCTCGACCTCGCGCGCGACAAGGTCGCCGGCATCCCGCTGACGGCGCTGATCGCGATCGTGATCTACGTGATCGTCTGGATCGTCACCGAACGGACCCGGCTGGGACGGATGCTCTACGCGACCGGAGCGAACCCGGGGGCGGCGCGCCTCGCCGGCATCCGCGTCGGGCTGGTGCGCATGTCGGCGTTCTCGGTCTGCTCGCTGCTGGCGGCGATCGCCGGCGTGCTGCTCGCGGCCCGTCTGTCGGCGGCCTACCACGGCGCCGCCACGCCCTATCTGCTCGACGCCTTCGCGGCGGCGTTCCTCGGCGCGGTGACGTTGCGGATCGGCCAGTTCCACGTGATCGGGACCGCGATCGGTGTCCTGTTGTTGACCGTGCTGACGAACGGTCTCGACGTACTCGCCGCTCCGTCGTACATCGCTCAGCTGATCTCTGGCTGCTTCCTGATCGCGGCGGTGGCGGTCGCTGGAATCCGTGCCAGGCGCGGCGGTGTTACCGCTCTCGCCGGAACCACAGGATAGATTCTGCCCATGCCCGACTCGGAGTCGACAGGAGTGACCACGCGTAGCGTTCGTCCGACCGAGCGCGGCATCGCGCGACGCGACGAGATCATCGACGCGGCCGTGCGGCTGTGGGCCAAGCGGGGCTACCACGCGACCGGGATCGCCGACGTCTGCGCCGAGGCGAACATCGGCAAGGGCGCGCTGTACCACCACGTCGGCTCGAAGGAGGACATCCTCTTCGAGATCCACAACCGCTTCGTCGATCCGATGATCGCCTACGGCCAGGATCTGCTGAACGCGGAGATGTCGGCGTCCGAGGCGATCACCGCGCTCGGGCACCGGCTGATCGAGACGATCGCGACGCACCGCGACGAGTGCGCGATCTTCATCCGCGAGTACATCGCGCTCAGCCACGACCGCTTCGAGTCCGTACGGTCGAAGCGGCGCGAGTTCTCGCGGATCGTCAGCGAGCTGATCCGGCGGGGGATCGACGAGGGGGAGTTCGACGACATCCCGGTCGATCTGGCGACCCACGCCTTCCTGGCGCTGCACAACCACGTCTATGCCTGGCTGCGTCCAGACGGCGCGTTCAGCCCCGACGACGTCGCCGACATCTTCGACCGGATCTTCCTCAGCGGGATCCGGCGTCCCGACGCTGCCGCCGCCAATGGCGCCAAGCGTCCCGCGGCCAAGAAGCGCCGCAAAGCCTCCAGCTGAGGCGCTCTCGACCCGCTTTTGCCACGCCGCTCGCGCGGTGTCGTCGACGGCTTGCTTGACGTTGTACCGGTCGTCCGGTTAGGCTAGGCCGACCGGTCGGTCCAGTCCGCACGACGGGGCC
>CAZVRI010000005.1:24333-40342 GCA_964629855.1 uncultured Thermoleophilaceae bacterium | reverse complement strand
GCAACCGAAGGAGTGACAACGCATGACGGCCGGACCGCTGCGCGGCGTCCGCATACTCGACCTGACCTGGCTGCTCGCGGGAGCGGGTGGGACGCGACTGCTCGCCGCTGCCGACGCCGACGTGATCCGCGTCGAGTGGGTCGGCAAGCTCGACTTCGTCCGGCTCGGCCCGCCGGCCGTCTACCGCGAGGGCGAGACGCACGCGCCGCTGGTCTACGGGGCTGGGGGTGACCAGAGCGTGATGCCGAGCCTCAACCGCAACGGCAACTTCAACAACATCAACCCCGGCAAGCGGGGCATCAGCCTCAACCTCTCGCACGAGCGCGGGCGCGAGGTCTTCCGCGAGCTGGTCAAGCACGCCGACGCCGTGCTGGAGAACTTCAGCCCGACGGCGATGGACCGCATGGGCCTGCCCTACTCGGAGCTCGTCGAGCTCAAGCCGGACCTTGTCTACGTGCAGGCCTCGGGACTCGGCAAGGTCGGCTCGCGCAGCCACTACGTCTCCTACGGCCCGACCGCGCAGGCGGTCTCGGGGCTGACGTTCCAGTCGGGCCTCGGCGACCGCGAGCCGGCCGGCTGGGGCTTCTCCTACATGGACCACTCGGCGGCCTACCTGGTCGCGATCGCGACCGTGCGCGCGCTGCACCAGCGCGCGCGCCACGGCAAGAGTGTCTACGTCGACATGGCCCAGGCCGGCTCGGCGCTCTTCCTGACCGGGACGGCCGCGCTCGACTGGTCCGCCAACGGTCGCGAGTCGACCCGCACGGGCAACACCTCGCCCTACCGGCCGGCCGCCCCGCACGGCGTCTACCCGTGTGCCGGCGTCGACCGCTGGCTGGCGATCGCCGTCTTCGACGACGGCGAGTGGGAGCGGATGGTCACCGCGATGGAAAGCCCCGAGTGGGCGGGGGAGAGCCGCTTCGCGACGCTCGCCGCGCGGATCGAGCACGCCGATGCGCTCGACGCGCTCGTCGCCGACTGGACGCGCACGCTCGACCCCTACGAGGCGATGGAGCGGCTGCAGTCGCACGGCGTGCGCGCCGGCGTCTGCCAGACAGCCGCGGACCGCGTCGAGCGCGACCCCCAGCTGCGCGCCCGCGACTACTACGTCGAGCTGGACCACTCCGAGATGGGTCCGTGGCCAGTCGAGAACGTCCCGTTCGAGCTCTCGTCGACCCCGATCGAGGTCGGCCGTCCGGCCGGGCGCGGCGCCCCGCTCTATGGCGAGGACACCGCCGAGGTGCTGAGCGAGCTGCTCGGCATGACGCCCGAGGAGATCGACGAGCTGGAGCGCGAGGGGGTGATCGGCGATGGCAAGCCCCGCGTCAACGCCTGAGCCGCAGTGGCCGCTGGAGGGCGTGCGCGTCCTCGAGGTAGCCGACGAAAGCGGCGAGTTCTGCGGCCGCTGCCTCGCCGGCGGCGGCGCGGACGTGATCAAGGTCGAGCCGCCCGCCGGCAGCCGGACGCGCGGCTACGGCCCCTTCTACGAGGACGTCGCCGACCCCGACCGCAGCCTCTTCTTCTGGCACTACAACCTCGGCAAGCGCGGCATTGTGCTCGACCTCGACAGCGACGCCGGGCGCGAGTCCTTCCGTGCGCTCGCGCGCACCGCCGACGTCGTCCTCGAAGCCGGCCGTCCCGGCTACCTCGCCGAGCGCGGCCTCGGCTACGAGCAGCTGCGCGCCGACAACCCGGAGCTCGTCCACTGTGCGATCACGCCGTTCGGCCAGGACGGCCCGCTGCGCGACCACTCCACCTCCGACCTCGTCCACCTCGCCCTCGGCGGTCAGGTGATGATGTGCGGCTACGACCCGGTCGGCGACTACGACCCCCAGGACCCCGCCGACTCCTACGACACGCCGCCGGTCGCGCCGCAGATGTGGCACTCGGTCCACATGGCCGGGCTGCAGGCCGACTTCGCGATCGAGGCCGCGCTGCTGCACCAGCTGCTGACCGGCGAGGGCCAGTTCATCGACGTCTCGGTCCACGAGGCGTGCAGCGTCACGACCGAGACCGCGCTGCCGTTCTGGATCTACCAGCAGATGCCGATCTTCCGCCAGACCGGCCGCCACGCCTGGCCGGAGATCTCCCAGGAGAGCCAGTTCGTCACCGGCGACGGCACCTGGGTCGTCGCCCAGCCGGCGATCGGCGCCAACTGGGGCCGGCTGGTGAAGATGCTCGACGCCAACGACGCGGCCGACGACCTGACCGACCCGCGCTACGAGGACGTGCGCTACCGCAGCAGCTCGGAGGTCGCCGGCCACGTCACCGACGTGATGCTCGGTTTCACGCTGATGCGTACCGCCGAGGAGGTGATGGAGGCCGGCCAGGGTGCCGGGCTCCCGTGGGGCGCGGTACGGCGGCCGGAGCAGAACGTCGAGGACAGCCACTGGCAGGAGCGCGGCATGTTCGCCGAGGTCGAGTACCCCGAGCACGGCCAGCGCTTCGCTCAGATCGCGTCGCCCTGGGTGTCCGAGGACATGCCCTGGAAGGTCGGCACGCGCGCCCCGCTGCTCGGCGAGCACACCGACGAGGTACTCGCGGAGCTGGAGCGGCAATGAACATCTCGATGCTGCTCGAGCTGCCGGCGAGCACCGCGCCCGACCAGCCCGTGCTCGCGGACGGCGACGTCGCGTTCACCTACGCCGAGCTGCGCGACGCGGTCGCGCGGACCGCGACCCACCTGCGCTCGCTCGGCGTCGGCGCGGGCGACCGGGTCGGGATCTTCGCGACCAGCTCGGCGCGCGTGGTCGAGGTGCTGCTCGCGACCGCCGCGATTGAGGCCGTCGCCGTCCCGATGAACTACCGCGCCCGCGCCGAGGAGATCGCGCACCTGCTGCGCGACTCCGGCTCCAAAGTGGTCTTCGCCGACGAGCGCTACGCCGACCAGCTGCGGGACGCGCCGACGCTGGCGATCCTCGACGAGCGCTTCGACGCGGCGATCGCCGCGGCCGAGCCGGCGGACGAGTTCGCCTCCGGTGGCGGCGACGCGGTCCTGATGTACACGAGCGGGACGATGGCGCTGCCGAAGGGCGTGCGGCTGACCCACGCCGGCCTGGCGGGGTTCGCCCTGAACGCCGGCGAGATGGCCGACGGCGACGACCGCGGATCGAACCTGATTGCCGTGCCGCTCTACCACGTCGCCGGGCTGACGACGCTGCTGGTGTCGCTGTTCACCGGCCGCCGCACCGTCCTGCAACCCGAGTTCACGCCCGCCGGCTGGCTCGACGCGATCGAGAGTGAGCGGATCAGCGAGGCGTTCCTCGTCCCGACGATGCTCAAGCGGGTGCTCGACGAGGGGGTCGCCGGGCGCGACCTCTCCAGCCTGCGCCTGCTGCGCTCCGGCGCCGCGCCGACGCCGGAGACGGTGATCGACCGCGCGCTCGCCGAGTTCCCCCCGACGACCGGCTTCCTCGGCGCCTACGGACTGACCGAGACGACGTCGACGGTCGCCGTCCTGAACCCCGAGGACCACGACCTGACGGGCCCCGACGCCGAGCAGCGGCGGGCGCGGCTGCGCTCGGTCGGCCGCGTCCTCGACGACGTCGAGGTCGAGATCCGCGATGAGGACGGCGCGCCGCTCGACGTCGGCGAGGTCGGCCGCGTATGCCTGCGCACCGCACGCGTGATGGAGGGCTACGAGGGCGAGGCCGAGCGCGCCGACGGCTGGTTCGAGAGCGGCGATCTCGGTCGCGTCGACGAGGACGGCTACCTGTTCCTAACCGGCCGCGCCGGCGACATGATCATCCGCGGCGGGGAGAACATCGCCCCGCAGGAGGTCGAGGACGTGCTGCTCGCCCACCCGGCGGTGTCCGAGGCGGCGGTCGTCGGCAGGGACGACGAGGAGTGGGGGCAGCGGGTGGTCGCCGTGGTCGTGCTCACGGAGGGTGCGGCCGCCAGCGAAGAGGACCTGATCGATCACTGCCGGCCGCTGCTGGCGGGATTCAAGCGCCCGGAGGAGGTGGCGTTCGCCACCTCGCTGCCGCACACATCGACCGGAAAGCTGATGCGCCGCAAGGCGCTCGCAAGGAAAGGCTGAGCATGCTCGAGGACAAGGTTGTAGTCGTCACCGGCGGTGGGAGGGGCATCGGCCGCGCGCACTCCGAGGCGGCCGCGGCGGCCGGGGCGAAGGTCGTCATCAACGACGTCGGCGCCGGGCTCGACGGCGGCGCGGGCGGCGATCGCGGACCGGCCGACGAGGTCGTCGCGGCGATCGAGGCGGCCGGCGGCGAGGCCGTCGCCCACTACGGCGACATCTCCGAGGAGGCCGGCTCGCGGGCGCTGATCGACACCGCGCTAGATCGCTTCGGCCGGCTCGACGGAGTGATCAACAACGCCGGCATCGTGCGCGACAAGATGATCTTCCGGATGTCGGCCGACGAGTGGGACGCCGTCGTGAAGGTCCACCTGCGCGGCACCTTCCTCGTCACCCGCGACGCCTGCGCGCACTGGCACGACCGCGTCAAGGAGACCGGCCAGCGCGAGCACGCGGCGGTCGTCAACACGTCGTCGACGTCGGGGCTGCTCGGCGTCCTCGGCCAGTCGAACTACGCCGCCGCCAAGGCCGGCATCGCCGCCTTCACGCAGATCGTCGCGATGGACATGGCGCGCGACGGCGTGACCTGCAACGCGCTCGCCCCCGGCGCACGCACGCGGCTGGCGACCGGCGCCTTCCCCGACCTGCCGAAGTTCGAGGACCGCAAGGTCGATCCGCTGGCGCCCGAGAGCGTCGCCGCGCTCGGCGTCTTCCTGCTCAGCGAGGCCGCCAAGGACATCAGCGGCACGGTGTTCGGCATCCAGGGCCCGCTGCTCCAGCTCTATGAGGGCTGGACCCAGGTCAACACGCTCACGAGCGAGACGGGCTGGTCGCCCCAGGAGATTGCCGAGCGGGCGGACGAGCTGTTCGACGGCCGGCCGAAGGTCTACGTCCCGCCGGAGGAGCCCTTCCGTGCGCTCGTCGCCGACGCGATGGGCGGCGACGCCTAGCGGCGGCACCGATTTTCCGACTGCAACGAGAGGAGAGAGATGGCACTCGAGGACTACGAATTTTCAGAGGACGACATCCTGTTCGAGATCGAGGACCGGGTGGCGTGGATCACGTTCAACCAGCCGGACTCGTTCAACCCGTTCGGCCCGCGGCAGTTCCACCGGCTCGAGGAGCTGATGGACCGCTGCTCGACCGACCGCAACGTCGGCGTGGTGGTGATGACGGGCGCCGGCCGGGCGTTCTCGGCCGGTGGCGACGTGTCGTCGTTCTCAAAGCCGTTCCTGGTCGAGGTCGGCCTCTACGCGCTGCGCGCCTACAACAGCATCCGGCGCTGCCGCAAGCCGGTGATCGCGATGGTCAACGGCTTCGCGGTCGGCGGTGGCAACGAGCTGGTGATCGCTGCCGATCTCGCGATCGCCGCCCGGAGCGCGAAGCTCGGCCAGGCCGGGACGAAGGTCGGCGCCGGGCCGGTCGTCGGCGCGACGAACATCCTGCCGCTGCAGATCGGCGAGAAGCGCGCGAAGCAGATCGTGTTCTTCAGCAAGATCGTCACGGCCGAGACGGCCTACGAGTGGGGCTGGGTCAACGAGGTCGTCGACGACGACAAGCTGCGTGAGACCACGCGTGCCTACTGCGACGAGCTGCTCGGCCTGCACCCGCAGTCGCTGGAGATCAACAAGCAGGCCAGCAACGTCTGGTGGCACTCGTCGTACGAGTCGATGGTTGGCGGCATCCACGCGCTCGCGCTGGGGATCCCGGCGGAGTCGCTCGACGAGACCCGCGAGGCGTTCACCAACAAGCGCAAGCCCAACTTCGACCCCTGGCGCTGACGGGCTGCGCGATGACGACATTCGCCCTGCTCGGCACGGTGCGCCCCGACCTCGGCTCAGCCGAGGTTCGGGACGGGCTGCTGGTGGTCGACGGTCGCGTGCGCGGCTACGGCCGCGAGGCGCGCGCCGCCGCCGAGCGGGGTGACGTGCCGGTCCGCCGGCTGCCCGAGGGGTCGGTCGCGCAGCCGGCGTTCCGCGATCCCCACCTCCACCTGCTCGGCATGGCGGCGGCGCGGCTGTCGGTCGACTGCCGCGCCGAGGCGGCATCGGACCTGCCGGGTCTGCTCGGGCTGTTGGCCGACGCAGCCGGGCGCGAGCCGCCGGAGAACTGGCTGCGCGGGTTCGGCTTCGACGACGCGCTGCTCGCCGAGCGTCGTCCGCCGACGGCTGACGAGCTCGACGCGGCGGTGCCGCTCAACCCGCTTGTGCTGCGTCACCGCACCGGGCACGTGGCGCTGCTCAACAGCGCCGCCGCGCGTGCGCTCGGGCGCTGGTCGGCGGGCGACCCGGTCGCGGCGGAGGAGCTGCCGGACCGGCTGCCCGGCATGGAGCCCGGGGCGCTGGGCGAGGCGGTCGCCGCGGTCAGCGACACGCTGGCGCGCGCCGGGGTGGTCGCCGTCGGCGACGCGACCGCGGCGAACGACCGCGCGCGGCTGGACACGATCGCCGGGCTTGCCGAACGCGGCGCGCTGAAGCAGGAGGTCGTCTTCATGCCGGGCGTCGACGAGCTCGCCCGCCTGCGCGCCGACGGGCTCGGCTTCGGCGCGCGCCACCACGGTGTCGCGATCGGCCACGCGAAGGTGATGCCGTCTGCCACGCCGGGCGCCGCGGCCGAGGTCGCGGCCGCCGTGCGCGAGGCGCGCACCCACGGCTGGAGCGTCGCGATCCACGCGCTCGACCCGGCGGAGATCGACGCCGCGCTGGCGGCGCTCGCCGCCGTGGAGCCGGCCGCGGCCCCCGACCGCATCGAGCACGCCGGCCTCTGCCTGCCCGGCCAGCACGAGCAGCTGCGGCGCGCGGGCGTGACCGTGGTCTCCAACCCCGCCTTCCTCGCCGCGCGCGGCCGCAAGTACTCGCATGAGCTGACCGCCGTCGAGCGCGAGTGGCTGTACCCGGTGCGCTCGCTGCTGGATCGCGGCGTGCCGGTCGCGTTCGCCTCCGACGCGCCGGTCGTCGATCCCGCGCCGCTCGCGGCCGTCGCCGCCGCGGTCCGCCGCGGCGACGGGCAGGTCGCCCACGCGCCCGCGGAGTCAGTCGTGGTCGCCGAGGCGCTGCCGCCGGTGACGCACGCCGCGGCGCTGGCGATGGGCCTCGCCGACGGGCGCCTGGCGCCCGGCGCGGACGCCGACCTTGTTGTGCTCGACGCTGATCCGCTGACGACGCCGAGCGACGAGCTCGCCGCGATCGAGGTGATGGCGACGCTGCGCGGCGGTGCCGAGCTGTTCGCCGCCGGCGAGTTGGAGGAGCCGCGCGTGCGCCGCGCGGTTGTGGGGGCGGCGCGGTGAGTGACTTCGAGCAGGTCCGCTACGAGCTCGGCCGCGACGGCGTGCTGACGCTGACGCTCGACCGGCCGGAGCGACTGAACGCCTTCACCGAGCGGATGGGCGACGAGCTGATCGAGGCCTTCGACCGCGCCGACGCCGACGACGCGGTGCGCGCGATCGTCGTCACCGGCGCCGGGCGCGCGTTCTGCGCCGGCGCCGACCTCTCCGCCGGAGCGGCGACGTTCGACTACCGCGACCGCGAGGCGAGCGGCGAGGCGCTGCCCGACGGTGGCGGCCGCGTGACGCTGCGCATCTACGAATCGACCAAGTTCGTCGTCGCCGCGATCAACGGGCCGGCGGTCGGGATCGGCGTGACGATGACGCTGCCGATGGACGCCCGGCTGGTGGCGCGCGGGGCGCGGCTGGGTCTTGTCTTCACCCGCCGCGGCGTCGTGCCCGAGGCCTGCTCGAGCTGGTTCCTGCCGCGCGTCGTCGGCATCTCGACAGCGATGGAGTGGGTCGCGACCGGCCGGCTGTTCGACGCCGAGGATGCGGTCGCCAGCGGGCTCGCGCGGTCCCTGCACCAGCCGGCCGAGCTGCTGCCCGCGGCCTACGAGCTGGCGCGCGAGGTCGCACGCGAGGCGGCGCCGGTGTCGGTCGCGCTCAGCCGTCAGCTGCTGTGGCGGATGCTCGGCGCGGCCCACCCGCGCGAGGCGCACCGGGCGGACTCGCTCGGGATGTCGCTGCGCGGCCGCTCCGCCGACGCCCGCGAGGGCGTGACCGCTTTCCTGGAGAAGCGCAGCCCGCGCTTCGAGGACCGCGTCTCGGCCGGCCTGCCCGACCTCTTCGAGGGAGCGGCGGCGCGGTGAGCACGGAGCGAGGGGGGCCGCTGGCCGGCCTGCGGGTCGTCGAGCTGAGCGGCATCGGGCCGGGACCGTTCGCGGCGATGCTGCTCGCCGACCTCGGCGCCAACGTTGTGCGGCTCGAACGTCCCGGATCGGAGGGGTCGACGATCCTCTCGTCCGGCAGCTGGAACCTCCTGCACCGCAACCGCCGCGCGGTCGCGGTCGATCTCAAGCACCCCGCGGGGAGCGAGCTGGTGCTGCGGCTCGTCGGCTCGGCCGACGCGCTCGTCGAGGGTTTCCGGCCCGGCGTGATGGAGCGCCTCGGCCTCGGGCCCGAGGTGGCGCTGTCGCTGAACCCGCGGCTCGTCTACGGGCGGATGACCGGCTTCGGCCAGGACGGGCCGCTCGCCCAGACCGCCGGCCACGACGTCAACTACATCGCGATCGCGGGCGCGCTCGGCGCGATCGCGCGCGACGGCGAGCGGCCGCTGTTCCCGCTCAACCTGCTTGGCGACTTCGGTGGCGGCGGGCTGCTGCTGGCGTTCGGCATCCTGGCCGCCGTCGTCCAGGCGCGCGAGTCGGGGCGTGGGCAGGTCGTCGACGCGGCGATGGTTGACGGTGTCGCACTACTGACGACGGCGATCCACGGCATGCGCGCCGGTGGCTTCTGGGACGCGCCGCCCGGCGGGAACATCCTCGACTCGGGCGCGCCCTTCTACGAGGTCTACGAGACGTCCGACGGCGGCCATGTCGCGGTCGGCGCGCTGGAGCCGCAGTTCTACGCTGAGCTGCTCGCGCGGATGGAGATCGACCCGGCGGAGGCGCCGCAGGACGACCGCGCACGCTGGCCCGAGCTCAAGCAGCGGTTCGCCGCGGAGTTCCGTTCGCGGACGGCGGCCGAGTGGGCCGAGCGGCTGGAGGGCGCCGACACCTGCGCGACGATCGTGCTCGGCCTCGGCGACGCGCCGGATCACCATCACAACGTCGCGCGCGAGACCTTCGTGACGGTCGATGGCCACGTCCAGCCGGCGCCGGCGCCCCGCTTCGCCGCGACCCCCGCCGCGACGCCGACTCCGCCGCCGCGCGCCGCCGAGCTGCCCGACGACGGGCTGGCCGACTGGGGTGTGAGTGCGGAGGAGCTGCGCGGGCTGCGCGCATCCGGCGCGGTCGAGTAGCGCCGGCCCCGCGCGCCGTCTCGTCGCCGGTCAGACGCGCTGGATCAGCGTGCCGGTGCCGAGTCCGCCGGCGCAGCACATCGTGACCAGGCCCAGCTCGAGGTCCTCGTCCTCGAGGGTGTGCAGCAGGGTGGTGATCAGCCGCGCGCCGCTCGACCCGAGCGGATGCCCGAGCGCCATCGCGCCGCCGCGCGTGTTGACACGGTCCATGTCTGGTCGACACGCCTGCTCCCAGGCGAGCACGACCGAGGCGAAGGCCTCGTTGACCTCGAAGAGGTCGATGTCGCCGATCGCGAGCCGGTTGCGCTTCAGCAGCAGCTCGGTGGCGGGGATCGGCCCCTCGAGCATCTTCACCGGGTTGCAGCCGACGGAGGTCTGGTCGACGATGCGGGCGCGCGGGGTCAGCCCGAGCTCTTCGGCCTTCGCCGCGCTCGTCAGCAGCACGGCGGCCGCGCCGTCGGAGACCTGGGACGAGTTGCCGGCGGTGATCGTCCCGTCCGGCTTGAACGCCGGCCGGAGCTGCGCGAGCACCTCCGCCGAGGTGCCGGGGCGGATGCCCTGGTCGGTCGTGACGGTCTCGCCGCCGACGTCGAACGGTGCGATCTCGCGCTTGAACAGGCCCTGCTCCGTCGCCTCGTGCGCGAGCTGGTGCGATCGGACCGCGAGCGCGTCCATCTGCTCGCGGCTGATGCCGTACTCGTCGGCGATCAGCTCGGCGGCAAGGCCCTGCCCGATGAGGTCGTAGCGCTCGAGCAACAGCGGGCTGTGCGCGCGGCCGTAGCGCTCCTGGGTGTCCTGGCCGAGCGCGAGCGAGTTGTGGCCCATGTGCTCGACGCCCGAGCCGACGACGACGTCGTGGACACCGGACGCGATCTGGGAGGCCGCAAAGCCGACCGCCTGCTGCGCCGAGCCGCACTGCAGGTCGACCGTCTGCGCGGACGTCTCGACCGGCAGGCCCTCCTGCAGCCAGGCGTTGCGCGCGATGTTGAAGGCCTGCTCGCCGAACTGCTGGGCGCAGCCCGCGATCGTGTTCTCGACCGCGCTCCCATCAACGCCCGACCGCTTCAGCAGCTCGCCGTAGGCGTGTCCCAGCAGCGTCGCCGGATGCACGTCGCGGTAGTAGCCCTTCTCCGGGTGCCCCCGCCCAATCGGCGTCCGCACTGCTTCGACGATGACTACTTCCTGGGCTCGCAGGCTCATCGGATCTCCTGATCGACCGGTCGGTACACATGTGGAGATTACCGTTTGCCCGTCGCTAGGGTTGCGCACGTGCGACGCCGAGAGGGACCGATCGGCGCGCTGGCCGAGCCCGAGGTCGACGAGTTGCTCGATCCCTATGAAGGCGCGGCGCTGGAGCCGAAGTTCTCGGTCGAGGGCGCTGAGCTCACCGACGCCCATTCGTTCGACGGCACGGAGGCCGGCTCGGGGGAGTTCGTCAGCGTCCGAATGACGGGCGCGTCCTTCTCCGAGACACGGTTCCGCGGCGTCCGCCTCCTCGACGTCGTCGCTCGCGGTCTCGACGCGACCAGCGCGGACTGGACCGGCGCGTCGATGAACCGCGTCCTATTCGAGCAGTGTCGTCTGACCGGCCTCCAAATCCCCGAGGCAGACCTCAAGGACGTCACCTTCAGAAGGTGCAAGCTCGACTACGCGAACTTCCGCATGGCTCGCCTCGAGAACGTCACCTTCGACGACTGCGCCTTCAACGACACCGACTTCTCCAACGGCATCCTCGACCACGTCGAGTTCCCCACCTGCGAGATCCACGACACCGATTTCCACGCCACCCAGATGTCCCGCGTCGACCTCCGCGGCGCCCACCTCTCACTTCGCGGCTCCGCCGCCTCCCTCCGTGGCGCAATCGTCTCCCCACTCCAGCTCATCGACCTAGCCCCCGCCCTGGCGCAGGAGGTCGGCATCGAGGTCGGGGAGGAGGGGTGACTATCCCCTCAGTCGCAAGCCGACGTGGTGGCGTTCACAAGGTTCTTCGACGCGGTCACGACGGTGCCGATCTGTGTAGCCAGGGGGAGTAGCTCCTGGGCCGTCGGGGATGGGGGTAGCTGCTCGATCGTCGTCGACAGTCGCGAGACGGCCGACTCCACCGCGTTGGTCTCGTCCGGGAAGTCCTCCTTCGCCGAGCTCACAACCTCATTGGCGTTGTCCTGGACCGTTTGCAGGTCGCTCTGCAAAGTCGCGACGGCGCCAGACTCGAGCTTGACGTCGCCAACCTCCTTGACCGACTTCTGGAGCTCGTTCACGTTCGAGCAGTAGGCAGGCTTGCTGTCGCCATCACCGCAACCCGCCACGACCATGCCAGCAGAGGCGACAAGCGCTCCGACAGTCACCACAGAAACGCGAAGTCGCTTCATCCCCATACCGCCGAGCATAGCCGCCGAAATCCCACTTCCCCCCGACATGGCGAGAGGCGGACTCGAACCGCCGACACCACGATTTTCAGTCGTGTGCTCTACCAACTGAGCTACCTCGCCAGGCTGGGGCATCGTATCGGCAGGGCGGCTGAGGGCTTCGGTAGCCTGGCTCGCCATGCGAAAGCTCTCCCTCCTGACGTTGATTCTTGGCCTCCTTGCGATCGCTGGTTGCGGCGGCAGTGGGGGCGGTAGCGACGGGTCGAGCCCGCTCGACAACGCGCTGCGCTACCTGCCGGCGGACGCGCCGTTCGCGGTCGCGATCGACACTGACAGCGACGGGGAGCAGTTCGGCGCGGCGGAGGATCTTGCTGACCGGTTCGCGCTCGGCGACGAGCTCGAGCAGCAGCTCAAGGACGCGCTCGGGGAGCGGGCCGGGAAGCTCGAGGACATCGAGAAGGCGCTCGGCAACGAGTTCGTCGTCGGCTCGACCGACGTCAAGAGCTTCGTCGACTCGCCCGGGGACGACGACACCGCGTTCGTCGGCGCGATCCAGGTCGACGACAGCGACGCGCTCGACAAGCTGATCGACGAGGGCAAGGCGGAGGCAGACGGCGAGGTCGACGGCGCCAAGGTCTACAAGGACGACTCTGGCGACTCGTTCGCGATCGACGGCGACGTGCTTGTCGTCGCCGGCTCCAAGCAGGAGCTCGAGGACGCCCTCGCGACGCGGGCAGGCGACGACGGCATGACCGAGAGCGACTTCGACGCCGGCACCGAGGGTGTCTCGCAGGACGCGCTGCTGCGCGTCTACCTGAACGTCGGCGAGCTGCTGCGGGCCGACCCCGACACCAAGGACGCGCTGAAGTCGAAGTGGGTCGCCGCCGTGCGGACCGCCGGGATCGCGCTGACCTTCGAGGAGAAGGAGGTGGCGGTCGACATCGACGTCACGACCGACCCCGAGGGCCTCACCGACGCCGACCTGCCGATCGCCGCCGGTCCCGACGCGCCGCAGGTCCTCGACCGCGGCGGGATCAACCTCGCCCTGCGCGACCCCAGCCAGCTGCTCGAGTTCGCCCAGGCGACCGCCGGGACGATCGACCCGCGCGGCTTCGCGTCCTTCGAGCAGGACAAGGCGAAGATCGAGCGCGAGCTGAAGGTCGACCTCGACAAGGACCTGATCGACCAGCTCGACGGCGACCTCGCGGTGAGCATCGGCCTCGACGGCAAGTTCGGCGCGCGTGCCGAGCTCAAGGACCCCGCCGCGTTCAAGCAGTCGCTGGTCAAGCTGGAGGACGTCCTGCCGAACATCGCGGAGGGCGCGAGCGGCGAGAAGGTCGGCTTCGTCAAGCCGAAGGCCGGCGAGGACTTCTACGCGATCGCCACCGCCGGCGGCGACCAGATCGTCTTCGGCGTCGTCAACGACGTCTTTGTCCTGTCGAACAGCGCGACGATCGCCGGTGCGCTCGCGAAGAACGACACCAAGACGGTCCCCGGCGCGAAGGGCGCGCTCGTGCTCAACATGGACGCGGCACAGATCGCCAAGGAGGCGCTGAAGCAGGTCGAGAGCACGGACATCGACTTCGGCGACCGGATCGAGAAGCTCCAGAAGGGCTCGCTCGACACCGGCCTGCTCAACGAGCTCGTCGGCTCGTTCGAGGCGACCACCGAGGGTCTCTCCGGCAGCTTCACCGTCACGACCGACGGCGACAAGCAGTAGCGAGGGCTACTTCAGCCAGGCCTGGAGGAACGGATACGGGTCGACCGGCTGCCCGCCGGTGTACCAGCCGCCGCCGACCCAGATCTCGAAGTGGAGATGCGGGCCGGACGAGGCGCCGGTGCTGCCGACCTGGGCGATCTGCTCGCCGCGAGCGACACGGTCGCCGACCTTGACGGTGGTCGAGCCCTTGAGCAGGTGCATGAAGACGTAGTCGCGGTCCTCCAGATCGCCGTCGAGGACGATGTAGTAGCCGGCGCCACTGGCCTGGTACTTGACGGCCTCGACGATCCCGGGCCACGGCGCCAGCACCGGCGTGCCGGACGGAGCGGAGACATCCTGGCCCTGGTGGATGTGACCGGGGCGGCCGGCGCCGAAGCGGCTGTCCTTGCCGCCGAGCGAGAAGACGTTGCCGCCGACCGGGAAGGTGTGGTCGCTCGTCGGCGTGGGGGCGGGGACGACCGGGGCCGGCTTCGGCTTGCGCTTCGCCGCGCGACGCTTGGCGGCCGCCCGGCGCTTGCGGACCTTCGCCCGCGCCCGGGCCAGAGCCCGCGCACGCTTGCGCGCCGCGGCACGCCGTGCCGCCGCCCGCTTCTCCGCGGCGGCCCGCTGCTTCGCCGCCTTCTCGGCCTCGAGCTGCTGCAGCGTGCCGTAACTGGCGCCGCCGCTCGCGCCCGATCCCTCGGGCTCCGGTGCGGAAGCGCCGCCCGCGGCCGCATGGGCAGAGGCGCCCGGCTCGCCGTGGGCAACGGCCGGAGCCGCCCCCGCCAGCAGCAGGACCGCGACTCCCAGGCTCAACATGCTCCGCCTCACACCTAGAACGTCGGCCTGCTGGCAGAACACCTGAGTGCCTGCAACAGCCTTCCCAGACGCGCCGCCGCGCGTTCCGGCCTAAGCCAGCCGTCCCAGCAGCTCCAGCGCGCCCGCCTTGTTCAGCGGCTCGTTGAGGTTCCCGCACTTCGGCGACTGCACGCACGACGGGCAGCCCTTCTCGCACGGGCACTCGGCGATCAGCCGCGTGGCGTCCGCGACCAGCGTCTCGAACATCCGGAAGCCCTGGCGCGTGATCCCGACGCCGCCGGGGTGGCCGTCGTAGATGAAGATCGTCGGGCGGCCGGTCTGTGAGTGGAACGCGGTCGACAGCCCGCCGATGTCCCAGCGGTCGCACATCGCGATCAGCGGCAGCACCGCGATCTGCGCGTGCTCGGCGGCGTGCAGCGAGCCCTGAAGCACGTCCAAGGGAAAGTCCTCCGCCAGCGCCTGCTCCGGCAGCTCGTACCAGAGTGCCTGCGTCGTGAAGTGCTCCTCGGGCATGTCGAGCCCGACCAGGTCGAGCACCTCGTGGTCGGTCACCCGCTTGCGCTGGAACGCCGTCACCTGCTCGCTGACCGACACGATCCCGAACGACAGCGTCGCCGGCCCGACCTCGCGCGTGTCGAGCACCCGCTCGATGTAGGTGTCGGTCTCCTTCTTCGGCTGGGTGTAGAAGTCGCCGACGAACGGCTTCACCAGCGCTTGGCGCCGCTCGACGTCGAGATGCTCGACCTCGTAGCTGCGCCCGAAGTGGAGGTAGATCGCGCCCGGGTGGGCGGCGGACCGCGCTCGCGCCGTCTCGATCGAGCCGATCACCTCGCCCTCGTCGCCCTCGATCACCGCGACCGAGTCCGGCGACGCCGAGCGCAGCGGGATCCGCGCCGCCGGGTAGCCCTCGCCGCGCGGCAGGTAGCGACCGCCGCGCTCGCGCAGCTGGCCGAGTTTCACGAGCCGGTCGGCGTAGGCGCTCCAGCGCGGCCCGAGGAACTCCTCGTCGCCGGGCGACAGCGGCAGCTCGTAGGCGGCGGCGCAGAGGTGGGCGAGGTGGATCTCCTCCGACTCGTGGTCGAGGATCGCGCTCTCGACCGGCCGCTCGAGGAACTCGTTGGGGTGGCGGCAGAAGAACTGGTCGAGCGCGTCGGAGCCGGCGACGTAGACCGCCAGCCCGGTCCCGCGCCGCCCGGCGCGGCCCCACATCTGGCGCAGCGAGGCGACCGTCCCGGGGAACGTCACGACGATCGCCGCGTCGAGCTCGCCGACATCGATCCCCAGCTCGAGCGCGTCGGTCGAGACGACCGCCAGCAGCTCACCGTCGACCAGCCGCTGCTCGATCTCGCGCCGCTGGGCGGGCGTGTAGCCGGCGCGGTAGGGCGCCACGCGCTCGGCCAGGTCCGCCCGTCCGCGCTCCTCGAGCTTCAGCCGCGTGAACTTCTGGATCAGCTCGATCCCGCGCCGCGAGCGCAGGAAGCAGATCGTCCGCACCTCCTTCTCGACCAGGTCGGCGAGCAGGTCGGCCGCCTCGCCGAGCGCCGAGGCGCGCGCCCCGGTCCGTTCGTCGACGAGCGGCGGGTTCCACATCGCAATCTGGCGCTCGTGGTGGGCGGCGCCGTCGTCGTCGACCAGCGCCACGTCGCAACCGGTCAGCCGCTCGGCCAGCTCGACCGGGTTCGCGATCGTCGCGCTCGCCAGTACGAAGCGCGGCTCGGTGCCGTAGGCGAGCGCGATCCGCCGCAGCCGCCGCAGCACGTTGGCGACGTGCGAGCCGAAGACGCCGCGGTAGGTGTGCGCCTCG
>CAZVRI010000005.1:14123-24323 GCA_964629855.1 uncultured Thermoleophilaceae bacterium | reverse complement strand
AGGCGAGGTTGGCGAAGAAGTCGCCCCATGCCTGGTGGTTGGGCAGCACGCCGACGTGCAGCATGTCCGGGTTGGTGAGGATCAGGTTCGAGCGCTGCCGGATCGCGGTGCGCTCCTCCTTCGGCGTGTCGCCGTCGTAGATCGCCGGGCGCAGGTACGGCAGCTTCAGCGCGTGCAGCGCGCGCGCCTGGTCCTGGGCGAGCGCCTTGGTCGGGTAGAGGTAGAGCGCCCGCGCCGAGCGGTCGTTGGCGAGCGTGTCGAGTACCGGCAGGTTGAACGCGAGCGACTTGCCCGACGCCGTCCCGGTCGTGACGATCGTGTCGCGCTCGTAGGCGGAGGCGAGCGTCTCGGCCTGGTGGGCGTAGAGCTGCTCGATTCCCGCTCCCGCGAGCGCCTCGCGCAGCTCGGGGTGGAGCGCGTCGGGGATCGGCAGGTGGCGGGCGCGGCGCGCACCAAGCCGCGAGCGGGCGACGAGCTGATCGCCGTCCGCCGATTGAAGGAGGTCCTCCCAGGGCAGCTTCGTCCGTGCGATGGCCACGCGATGCCATAGTACGGACGGCGTGATCAGGGGCTTTACCCACGCGGATTTCCCACTCGACCTGCTGCTGGAGAGCAAGCGGGCGACGCTGACCGTCGTGCTTCCCGCGCGCGAGGTGGCCGACACCGTCGGCGAGATCGTCGAGCGGATCCTGGGCCTCGACGGGCTGGTCGACCAGGTGCTGGTCGTCGACGCCGACTCCGCCGACGGCACCGCCGAGGTGGCCCGTGCCGCCGGCGCCGAGGTGGTGTCGGAATCGGACCTCGGAGCCGGATCCGACCCGGCCGGACCGCTCGCCGACTTCGGGCCGATCCGCGGCAAGGGCGACGCGATGTGGCGCGCGCTCTCCGCCGTCCGCGGCGACCTCGTCGCCTACATCGACTCCGACACGCGCGGCTTCGACCCGCGCTTCGTCCTCGGCCTGTTCGGCCCGCTGCTGTGCGCCGACGGCGTCGAGTTCGTCAAGGGCGAGTACCGCCGCCCGTTCACCGCCGACGGCGTCGAGCTGGCCGAAGGCGGCGGCCGTGTCAGCCAGCTCACCGCTCGCCCGCTGCTCGACGCTTTCTACCCCGACCTCTCCGGCCTCCGCCAGCCGCTCGCCGGCGAGATCGCCGCGCCCCGCGCCCTGCTCGAGCGGCTTCCCTTCGCCACCGGCTATGCCGTCGAGACCGCGATGCTGCTCGACGTCCGCGAGCTCGTCGGCGCCGACGGCATCGTCCAGTCCCACCTCGGCGAACGCCGCAACTTCCACCAGCCACTGCCCGCCCTCCGCCCAATGGCCGACGAAGTCCTCTCCGTCATCTGTGAGCGCCTCCGCCGCGAGGGCCGCCTCCAAGACGGCGGCCCAACCGACACCGTCATCTACCGCCCCCCATTCGCCGACCTCGCCGCCGCGCCGCCGGCCCACTAGCGACGCACCATGCCCCTCCGTTGCGTCTACACCGACCTTGACGGCACGCTGCTCGGGCGTGGGGCGTCGCTGTTCCACGATGGGGATGGGGAGTTCACGCTGCTGGCGGGCCGGGCGCTCGAGGCATGTCACCGGGCCGGGGTGGAGCTGGTGCCGATCTCCGGGCGCCGGCGTGGCCAGGTGGCGGAGCCGGCGCGGCTGATTGGGGCGACGGCTTACTGCTTCGAGATCGGTGGCGGCCTGGTCGTCGACGGTGAGGAGAGCTGGCTCTGCGGCGACTTCCAGCCGCGCGACGGGCAGACCCCGTGGGAGCTCGTCGAGCAGTCGGGCGCCCCGGCGCTGCTGCTGGACACCTACGCGACCGCGCTCGAGCCGCACACTCCCTGGGACCAGGGCCGCGAGGTCACCCACCTCTTCCGCGGCCTCGTCGACGTCGCCGAGGCCAAGGCGCTGCTCGCCGACAACGGCCACGCCGGCGTTCGCCTGCTCGACAACGGCACGATCGATGCTGACCGCCGCTGCTACCACCTCGCCCCGGCCACGGCGTCGAAGGCCGCCGCGGTTGCCGCTCACATGCAGGCGCGCGGCTACGCGCCCGCCGACTGCATCGCCGTCGGCGACTCGCACGAGGACTCCGAGGTGGCGCCGATCGTCGGCCGTCTCTTCCTCGTCGCCAACGCCGACCCGAACCTCCCCGCCGGCCCGAACACCACCCGCACCGAGGGCTCCCATGGCGCCGGCTTCTACGAGGCCGTGATCCAGTCGCTGATGGCGTAGATCAGCGGCCAGTTTGAAACACACGCCGCCGCGCGGTCGTATTGACGGTGTGAGCGGTTCGGTCCAGGGGCAGGCGGCGGTGGCCGCGCCGAGGGGGACGCGTGGCGCGGCCACCGCCGGGGGCGCCGACAGCGAGCTGCTGCGCGCGGCCCAGGAAGGCTCCGCCGACGCCGTCGAGGCGCTCGTCCGGCGCTACTGGGACGTTGCCCACCGCGCCGCCTACCTGATCGTCCAGGACTCGGCGGCTGCCGAGGACATCGCACAGGAGTCGGTGCTCGCGGCGGTTCAGCGCATCCACCGGTTCGACCGTCGCCGGCCGTTCGGGCCCTGGCTACACCGGATCGTGGCGAACCGCTCGATCGACTGGGTGCGGGCGCGCAAGCGGCGGGCTGAGGTCGCCACCGAGGCCGCCGATGCGGCGCTGGTCGCGGCGGCCCGCGCCGGCCGGGGCGGGGTGACGGACGACGGGGCCGCGGCGGGCGGGCTGCCGGAGGACATCGTCGCGGCGCTGGCGATGCTCGACCCCGAGGACCGCGCGGTCGTCGTCCTACGCCATCTACTCGACTACAACTCGCGCGAGATCGCGCGCATGCTCGGCGTGCCGCCGGGAACCGTCAGAACTCGGCTGCGGCGGTCGCTCGAGAGCCTGCGCCCGCTGCTCGCCGACCGCGCGGAGGAGCCGTCATGACCGGTCGCCTGGGTGAGTTGCTGGACGCTGCCGAGGTCCCGGAGAGCGCCGTCGCGCGGGAGGCGACTGTCGCCGCGGCCCGCGCGGCGCTGGCGACCGGGCCGGCGGCTTCCACCGTCGATGGCGCCGACGCGCCGCATGAGAGGCCCCGCGGTCGCCGTCGCCGATCGTTCGCGCTCGCCGGCGTTGCCGCGCTGCTCGGCGTCGCGCTGCTCACCCCGCCTGGCCAGGCTGCGCTGAGCGGCGCCGCGGACCTGATCGGCCAGATCGGCGGGACGCCCACGCCCAAGGACGACCGCGGATTGAACTCGACCGTGCCGCCCGGTCAGCCTGGGTCCCCGGTAGTCGTCGACAATGGCGAGGCGCCCGACGGCTCCCGTTACGAGTGGGTCGCGTTCCGGCGTACGGAGGGCCTCCCGCCTGGCGTCGCGCCGCGCGTGAAGGGGCGGACGATGGAGACGTTCTGCGTGACTTTCGGCTGGGCTGACGTGCCGCGCCGCACGAGTACGGGCGGCTGTACGAGCGTGGGTGGCTGGTCGCCCGGGGTAATTCACATGTCGGGCAGGCTGATTCGCCCGGCGGCCGACAGCGGCCAGCGCGACTACATGCTGGTGGGTGACGTCGACCCGCGCGTCGGTCGCGTGCGTATGGTCTACCGCCGGCCAGGCGGTGCCCGCTACGAGATGCCGGTCGACATCGGACGCGTCGACGGCAAGCTGCTGCGACGGGTTCGGGGCGACAAGCCCTTCACGACCCTCACCGCCTTCATTCCCGGTGACCTCGTAGCCGCCGACCGCCTCGACGAGCGGTACCGGCTGATGGGGCTGGCGGTCGACGACCCAACGTTTCCGATGTTCATGCCTTACGCCGCCGCCTACAAGCGGTGCGTGGGCCGCCACGGTGGCTTCTACGAGCGCGGCTGGATCGACGTGATCCTCTACGACAGTCGCGGTCGTCGCGTCGCCACGCTGCCGACCCGCACTTCTCGTCCCCGGCCAGCCGCCTGCAAGGGCATCCCGAGGGCCCGTAGCGGCAAGGTGTTCGCCGGCCCAAAGCTCGTCAAGACCCCGACCTTCAAGCGGCTCCAGCGCGCCTTCCCGCCCCAGCACCCGCCGATGTTCAAGTAAGGCTCTCGAGCACCGCGGCCCCCAACGCCCGCCCGGCGGCCTCGAGCTCGGCGAGCGTCGTCGCCTCAGCCACCGTCTGCAGGTCGAGGATGCGCTCCTCGAACGGATCGAGCGTCGAGCCGCCAACGATCGCGTGACAGGCGACGCCGCTCTGACGGGCCCGCGTCGCGACCTCGAAGACCGCCTTGCCCTGGAACGTCAGCCGGTCAAGGCGGCCCTCGCCGGTGACGACGAAGGCGGCCTCGCGCATCCGGTCGTCGAAGCCGACGGCGTTGAGGACGGCCGGCGCTCCCTGGACGAGCTGGGCGCCGCGCCACGCCCACAGTCCGCCCGAAAGCCCGCCGGCCGCGCCGGTCATCGCCACGCCGCGCGGATCCTTCGGCGCCTTGCGCGCGAGGCGGCCGAGGCGCTGTTCGAGCCGCTTGACGGTGTCCGGGTCGGCGCCCTTCTGTGGGCCGAACAGCCTTGGCGCGTCCTCCCAGGCGTTGCGCGTGTCGCACCACACCTCGAGCTTCGGCTTCACGCCCGCGTCGTCGAGCGCGGCCACGGCGCCGGCGCCTCCGTCGGTCGTCGCCGATCCGCCGACGGTCACGATCACCTTGCGCGCCCCGGCCTCGACCGCCGCGGCGATCAGCTCGCCCGTCCCGCGCGTCGACGCGGCGAACGCGTCGCGCTCGTCCTCTGCCACCAGGCCCAGCCCACTCGCCCGCGCGCACTCGACCACCGCCGTCGGCTCACGCCCGTCGATCAGCGCGAACTCGGCCTCCAGCGGCAGCCCCAGCGGGTCGGTTGCCGTCGCCGTGCGCAGCTCGCCGCCGAGGTCCGCCAGCAGCGCCTCCAACGTCCCCTCGCCGCCGTCGGCGACCGGCAGCTCGACGGCTTCGAACCCACCCGCGCGCAGCCCGCGCGCGATCGCCGCCGCGACCTCGGTCGCCGCGAAAGTTCCCTTGAACGAGTCGGGCGCGACCAGCGCCGGGCCCATCATGCGACGGCCAGCCCGATCACGCTTCGAGCTGTGACAGCAGGCACTCGCTCGGCGCCTTGTCGTCGCGCCAGCGGAGGAACTTGGTGCCGTGGCGGATCCGCTGGCCGGTGACGTGGTCGTAGCCGATCTCGCAGACCAGCTCGGGCCGCAGGCCCTCCCAGGCGAGCTCCTCGTCGGACTTCCAGCGGCTCTTCTCGCCCTGGCCGCGCTCGTGGGTGCGGTAGGGCTCGAGCAGCGAGAGCATCTCGCGCTTCTGCTTGGCACCGCCGAAGCCGGACGTGTGGCCGACGATGTGCAGCTCGCCGGCGTCGTCGTACATCCCAAGGATCAGCGACCCGACGACGCCCTCCTCCTTGCCGAAGCGGAACGCGGCCACCACGCAGTCGGCGGTCCGGACGCGCTTGATCTTGACCATCGTCTTGCGTTCGCCGGGCAGATACGGCGACTCCGCCCGCTTGGCGATCACGCCCTCCGAGTGGCCCTCCAGCCACTGCTCGGCGTCGGCGGCCGTCGCGACGACCGGCGTCAGCTCGACCGGCCCGAGCTCGAGCGCCTCTAGCCGCGTGCGCCGCTCCGCGTACGGCAGCTCGAGCAGCTCCTCGTCGCCGATCGCGAGCACGTCGAATGCGTGGAAGACGGCTGGCGTCTCGGCGGCCAGCTTCTCGACCCGCGACGCGGCGGGGTGGATCCGCTGGCTCAGCAGGTCGAACTCGTGGATCCCGTCGATCACGATCACGACCTCGCCGTCGAGCACGACCCGGTCCTCCGGCATTGCCAGCAGCTGCGCCTCGACGTCCGGGAAGTAGCGGTTCATCGGCTTGCCGCCCCGGCTCTGCAGGTAGACCTCGGCGCCGTCGCGGTAGGCGAGCATCCGGAAGCCGTCGTACTTCGGCTCGTAGCGCCACTCGTCGCCCTCCGGCAGCGCCTTCGCGGTGCGCGCCAGCTGCGGCTTGATCGGCGGGACGAGCGGCAGCGTCATCGGTTCCTCGGGGCTGCGCTGACGCCGCGCAGCCGGCGCAGGATCAGGTCGGCGACGCGGGGGGAGAGGCCGTGGACGGCTTGCAGCAGCCGCACCTCGCGCGGGAAGTAGACGCCGCGCTTGTCCTGCTCGACGCCGGCGACGATCGCGGTGGCGCACTCGTCGACGTCGGCCTCCTGCCCCTGGCGCCAGGTCGGCAGCTTCTCGCGCTGGTGGTCGTGGAGGTTCGTCTCGATCTCGCCCGGATAGACGACGGTCACGCCGACGCCGCTCCCGTCGAGGTCGTGCCACAGCCCCTCGGCGAATCCGCGCTGCGCCGACTTCGTCGCGCCGTAGACCGCGGCGCCGGGGAAGGTCCGCAATGCCGCGCCGGAGGAGACGATCACGACGTGCCCGTGGTGGCGCTCGACCATGCCGGGGAGCGCGGCGCGCACGGTGTAGAGCGTGCCGAGCCAGTTGATCTGGGTCATCTGGTCCTCGAGCTCCAAGTCGAGGTCCTGCCACTTGCCGTAGTGGGCGACGCCGGCGTTGGCGACGACGACGTCTACGTCGCCGAACTCGGCGATCGCGGCGCGGATCGAGTCGCGATCGGAGACGTCGGCGGCCAGCGCACGGTGGCCGCTGCCGGGCAGCTGGCCGACCAGCTCGCGCAGCCCCTCCTCACCGCGTGCCACCAGGCCCAGTTCGCAGCCGCGGGCCGCGAGTTGGCGGGCGAGGGCGGCTCCGATGCCGCGCGAGGCGCCGGTGATCACGACGCGTGTGCCGGGGGTGAACTTCACCGCCGGGCACTCTAGACGACCACTAGCATGGCGCCGAGTAGCCGTTCCAACCTGGGGAGATCGATGTCGCACGAGCAGGCCACCGTTGCCGAGGAGGAGTACCTCCAGATCATCTTCTGGCTCCAGGAGGCCGGTCTGCCGATGACGGGCGCCAATGTGGCGCGCGCAATGCAGGTCTCGGCGCCGACCGTCCACGAGATGGTTGGTCGCCTCGAGAGCGACGGCTACATCACCCGTCGTGCCGACAAGTCGATCGAGTTCACCGAGACGGGCCTGAAGCACGCCGAGGACATCGTCCGCCGCCACCGCCTGATCGAGCGTTTCCTCACCGATGTCTTCGACATCCCGTGGGACCAGGTCCACGAGGAGGCGGAGAAGCTCGAGCACTGGATGTCGCCGACGGTCGAGGAGCGGATGCTCAAGGCGATCGGCGACGCCGACACCTGCCCCCACGGCCACCCGATCTTCAGCCACAAGCGCCTCCCGGGCGTACCGCTCGCCGACGTCGAGGTCGGCGCCAAGGTCAAGGTCCTCCGCTTCGAGAACGAGGCCGAGGACCTACTCCACTACCTGATGGAGTCCGGCCTCACCCCAGGCCTCGAGGGCACCCTCTCCGAGTCCACCGCCGACATCGTCGCCATCGAGTCCGCCGACCGCACCTACTCCGTCAGCCACAGCGTCGCCCAAACCGTCTCCGTCGAGGCCGACCCATCCCCACCACCCCGCGTCGCCCTCCCCGAGCAACTAGTCCTCGCCAAGGAGCATTGGGGGCGGTAACAGCGCACGCGTTGCCGGTCTCCGGCGCTGATTCTTATAGGTGCCGGCGCGGCTAGATTCCGTCGTTTCGGCCGCTCATCTTGAACGACCTCCGATTGGAGCGGCTCTGCGCGCTTGACAGCGGGCTGATCCCTGGTAAAATAAGATCTAGAATTAGAAATTAAATAGGAGGTAGGGGTGGGGGTTGAGGACTACGATTTTGAGGACCTGAGTGAGCTGCGAGAGGCTGTAGAGCAGAATGGCGATCTTCTCGCCCTGCCGATGTGGTCGGTGCGCCAGGCTTACGGAGCCGAGCGTCTCGGTCGCGTGGTGCGCGAGAACATCGCTAAGGAGCTCTCTAGCGTGGGATTGGGGACGTTGCCGAAGGAGCTTCCTTCCTACCAGGACGATGAGGTTCGGGTCTATCGGTTGGGGAGCGGAGTCGCTGACTTGATTGATGCGGTTGCGCGCCCCAGTTCACGCGGTGACGCGCGTCTTCGGGAGGCGGCGTCAGGGGACGCATCCACCCAACTGGATCAGATCAGGGAGATCGTCTGTGGTTAGAGCGTCTCGATGCGAAGGCGACGGCCAGAGTGAACCCCTGTCGCTAGATCGGCAGCGAGGTTTGGTCCGCGGGGGTTGCTGAGCGGCGGGCTCGGATGTCGAAGAAGAGCAGGGTTGAGACGAGGGCGATGAAGGGGGCGGTGAGGGCCTCGGTGAGGATCATGCCGGCGAGGGCGATTGACTGACGGTCGGCGGACTCGGCGAGTGCCTGGAGGGGGAGGGCGACGATCGAGGCTGGGAGGAAGGCGGCGATGTTGGCGAGCAGGATTACCCCGAGGGTGCGGAACCAGTAGCCCTTGGTGAGTCGCCAGCTGCCGCGCAGCGCCTCGGCGGAACGTGCGCCGTCGATCACGACCGACTGGGGAACGAAGTACCAGCGGACGGCGACGAAGATGCCGGGGATGATCAACAGGAGGATCCCCAGCGCAATGCCGGCACCGGCCAGCAGGACGGCGAGGAAGACCGGGGCGAATACGTCGAGGCCTGACTGGATCGCCTGCCACCCTTGCGGACGCTCACCATCCGCCAGCCGTTGCAGCAGGTGGATCGCCGCCGCGGCGATCAGCGGCGCCACGACGAAGTAGCTGACGATGATCGGGATCAGCAGCTCGGCGTTGTCCTCTGTCTCGCGGTAGCCCGAGGTCAGCTCCTCGAGACCGATCCCAGAGACGATCAGCTGGACCGGAAGGACGACCGCCAGGCCGATCGCGAAGACGGTCGCGAAGTTGCGGCGGTAGATACCGAACGCGTCGCCGAGCAGGTCCCTGATCTCGCGCTGCTTCGCGAGATCGAGCCGCTCGGACTCGTTCACGTCCCGGCGCCGGCCAGGTCGCGGTAGGCGCCGGCGAGCCGCGCGACGGCCTCGTCGATCTGGTCCGCCCGCACGCCCGAGTAGGCGATCCGCAGCGAGCTCTCGCCGCCCTCGAGCAGGAAGTCGGTGCCCTTGACGAACACGACCCCGCGCTCGGCGGCCAGCTCAGCCAGCTCGGCCACGTTGACGCTGTCGTCGGGCAGGTCGACCCAGAGGAAGTAGCCGCCGGTCGGCACCACGAACCGCGCCCCGGGCAGCTCGCGCTCGAGCGCCGCGCAGAGGATGTCGCGCCGCTCACGCAGCGCGTTCTTGACGGTCTCGATCGACCCGTCGATCGCGCCCGAGCGGCAGAACTCGTTGACGATCGACTGCGCGACCATGTTCGGCGAGATGTAGGTGCTCGTCGCCAGCTTGCGCGCCTGGCCGATCAGCTCGGCCGGGCCGGCGAGGTAGCCGACGCGGATGCCCGGGCAGACCGTCTTCGAGAACGACGAGGCGTAGACGACCCGGTCGCTCTGGTCGAGCGACAGCATCGTCGGCAGCGACTCGCCCTCGAAGCGCAGCGCGACGTAGGGGTCGTCCTCGAACAGCACGAAGTCGTACTCGGCCGCGAGCGCGACCAGCCGCTGGCGCTTCTCGAGCGACAGCGTGCAGCCGGCCGGGTTGTGGAAGTTGGGGATGACGTGCGCCAGCTTCGGCCGCGCGCCCGCCTTCAGCGCCTGCTCGAGCGCGTCGACGTCGAGCCCGTCGTCCTGCAGCGGGATCGCCAGGATCTCGGCGCCCAGCGAGCGCAGCGACAGCAGCGTGCGGTCATAGGTCGGCGCCTCGACGACGACGGTGTCGCCCGGCTCGACCAGCAGCTGGAACAGGAACGCGTCGGCCTGCATCGAGCCGTTGGTCGCGATCACCTGCTCCTTGGCGACGCCCTGCCGGTCCGCGATCCACTCGACCAGCGGCACGTAGCCGGCCGACGTCCCGTAGGCGAACGTCCCGGCCGGGTCGTTCTGGAACGCCCGGTCGGCGGCCGCACGCAGCTCGTCGACGGCGATGATGTCGAGCGACGGCGCGCCCCGGGCGAGAGAGATGGAATCGGTAGGGCTCACGAAGCCGCCACGATATCGAGAGTGACCGCGGCGCTAACTGCGCAGCGTCTCGACGGCGATCTGAGCGACCTCCGTCGGGGTGCGGCCGACACGGACGCCCTTGGCCTCAAGCGCCTCTGCCTTGGCGGCGGCGGTGCCCTTGGAGCCGGAGACGATCGCGCCGGCGTGGCCCATCGTCTTGCC
>CAZVRI010000005.1:0-14113 GCA_964629855.1 uncultured Thermoleophilaceae bacterium | reverse complement strand
CCAGGCGGGGCGGTGAAGCCGGCGATGTAGGCGACGACCGGCTTCGAGACGTTCTCGGCGATGAAGTCGGCGGCCTGCTCCTCGGCGTCGCCGCCGATCTCGCCGGACAGCACGATCAGCTCGGTCTCGTCGTCGGCCTCGAACAGCTCGACGATGTCAACGAAGCTGGAGCCGGGGACCGGGTCGCCGCCGATGCCGACGATCGAGCTGTTGCCGAACCCGCTCTGCGCCAGCTCGTAGCCGATCTGGTAGGTCAGCGTGCCGGAGCGCGAGACGACGCCGACGTTGCCCTCCTTGAAGAAGGACGCCGGGATGATGCCGACGCTCGCCTTGCCCGGCGACAGGATGCCCGGGCAGTTCGGCCCGACAAGCCGCACGTTCGGGTTGCGCGCGAGGTGGTTGTAGACGCGCAGCTCGTCGTGGGCGGGGATGCCCTCGGTGATCGCGACGATCAGCTCAATGCCGGCGTCCTCGGCCTCAAGGATCGAGTCGGCGGCGAAGCGCGGCGGGACGAAGATCATCGCCGTGTTCGCGCCGCTCTCGGCGACAGCGTCGTGGAAGGTGTTGAAGACCGGGATGCCCTCGACGTCCTGGCCGCCCTTGCCGGGCGTGACGCCCGCTACGACCTGGGTGCCGTAGGCGCGGTTGTTGAGCGAGTGGAACGTGCCCTCGCTGCCGGTGATGCCGGAGACGCAGAGGCGCGTGTCCTTGTCGACCAGAACGGCCATCAGCTCGCGACTCCCGCCTTGGCGACCTCGACGACCTTGGCGGCGGCGCCGTCCATCGTCGTCTCGGTGTGGACGTTCGGGAGGTTGGCGTCGGCAAGCAGCTTCTGGCCCTCCTCCTCGTTGGTGCCGTTGAGGCGGACCACGAACGGCACGGTCGGGTTGATCTGCGCGAACGCCTCGATCAGGCCCTTGGCGACCTCGTCACAGCGCGTGATGCCGCCGAAGATGTTGAACAGGACGGCCTTGACCTTCGGGTCGGAGAGGATGACCTCGACCGCGCTGGTGATCGCGTCGGCCTTCGAGCCGCCGCCGGCGTCGAGGAAGTTGGCGGGCTCGCCGCCGGCCTGCGCCACGACGTCGAGCGTCGACATCACGAGCCCGGCGCCGTTGCCGAGGATGCCGATGTCGCCGTCGAGCTTGACGTAGGTCAGGCCGCGCTCCTTCGCCATGACCTCCTGCGGGTCGGCGGCGCCGACGTCGCCGAAGCCGGCCGAGTCGGGGTGGCGGAAGATCGCGTTGCCGTCGAGCGTCACCTTGGCGTCGAGCGCGACGACGTCGCGCGACTTGGTGATCAGGAGCGGGTTGACCTCGACGAGCATCGCGTCCTCGCCGACGTAGGTCTCGTAGAGCTTGGCGAGCATCGCGCCGACCGGGCGGATGACGTCGGCCGGGATGCCGGCCTCGAAGGCGAGGCGGCGGCCGTGGAAGTCCTGGAAGCCGAGCAGCGGGTCGACGTGCAGCGTGCGCATCGCCTCGGGGTCCTCCTCGGCGACGGCCTCGACGTCCATCCCGCCCATCTTCGAGAACATCGCCATCGTCTTCTTGGCGGAGCGGTCGAAGACGAACGCGGCGTAGTACTCCTCGTCGATCTGGCTGGCGGCCTCGATGTACAGCTCATGGACCGTGTGGCCCTTGATGTCCATGCCGAGGATCGCGCCGGCGTGCTGCTCTACCTCGCCGCGGTCGGCCGCGAGCTTGACGCCGCCGGCCTTGCCGCGACCACCGACCAGCACCTGCGCCTTGACGACGACTGGGTAGCCCAGCTCGTCGGCGGCGGCGAGCGCCTCGTCGACGGTCTTAGCCGGCCGCCCGTCGGGAACGGGGACGCCGTGCTTGGAGAAGAGCTGCTTGCCTTGGTACTCGAGGAGGTCCATCAGCGGCGCGGCACGCTACCGAACTCGGGCCGCCGAGCGCGCTGCGCCCCCATCGGCATAGAATGCCCGGCTCGCTTCCACCAGTCGTAAGCCTCAGGAGGGCCAGTGCCGCTACCGAAGGACATCCAGTTCATCACCTTTGACTGCTACGGCACGCTGATCGACTGGGAGACGGGGGTCTACGAGGCCTTCCAGAAGGAGGCCGACCGCGACGGCTTCACGATCAACCGCGACGAGCTGGTCCCGCGTTTCATCGAGATCCAGCGCAAGATCCAGAGCGGCTCCTACGAGCTCTACGCCGAGGTTCTGCGCCGCACCGCGGTCCAGGTCGCCGAGGAGCTCGGCTGGGGCCTGGAGTCCTCGCGCGCCCAGTTCCTGCCGGACAGCGTTCCCTACTGGCAGCCGTTCCGCGAGACCAACGCGCAGCTCGAGCGGTTCGCGAAGAAGTACGAACTGGGAATCCTCTCGAACATCGACGACAAGCTGCTCGGCGCGACCCGCCGCCACTTCCGCACCGACTTCGATCTCGTCGTCACCGCCCAGCAGGTCCGCAGCTACAAGCCGGACCCCGCTCACTTCAAGGAGTGCGCGCGGCGGATCGACAAGAAAAAGAAGAACTGGGTCCATATCGCCTCGGGCTACCCGACCGACGTCGAGCCGTGCCTGAAGTCGAAGATCCCGGTGATCTGGGTCAACCGTCACGGCGAGACGCTCGAGTCCGGCCAGAAGAAGCCGACCGAGGAGGTCAAGACCTTCCGTGACGCCGCGAAGCTGCTCGGCCTCGTCTAGCGCAAGGGGCTGAGGCCGCCGCCGTGCGCGCGATCTCGGTCCATTCCGACGCGATCGTCGTCACCAGCCTGTTCTGGCAGACGAACGCGATCGCGCTGCGCGCCGGCGAGGAGGCGATGTTGATCGACTCGCCGTACTTCCCGGACGAGCTCGAGCTGCTGCCCGGCGTCCTCGCGCAGTCCGGCTTCGAGCCGAACGCGCTGCTGGCGACCCACGGCGACTTCGACCACGTGCTCGGCCGGCTCGCCTTCCCGGACCTGGCACTCGGTGTGGCGGAGAGCACGATGCGGCGGATCCGCGAGCGGCCGGGGGAGGCACAGCGCGAGCTGCGCGACTACGACGCCGAGGTCTACGTCGAGCGGTTGAAGCCGCTGTCGCTCGGCCAGGTGCAGGCGCTGCCGGTGCCCGGTCACCTCGAGCTCGGCGGCGAGGAGCTCGAGCTCCAGCCGGCCGAGGGCCACACACCCGACGGCATGGCGATCTGGGCGCCCTGGCTCGGCGTGCTCTGCTGCGGCGACTACCTCTGCCCGGTCGAGATCCCGTGGATCTCCGAGGGCGGCTCGATAGGCGCCTATCGCAACACGCTCGCCCGCCTGGCGCCGCTCGTCGAGCAGGCCGACGCAGTCGTCTCGGGCCACGGCGCGCCGCAGTCGAGCACCGCGGCGCTGCGCCAGATCGACGCCGACCTCGCCTACCTCGACGCGCTGGAGCGTGGCGACGAGCGGCCTTCGCTACCCACGGGGCGCGACACCGCTCGCCAGCGCGAGATCCACGCGTCGAATCTCGCGCAGACCGCCTAGCTGTTCTTACGGACGTGCCAGTCGACGGTGACGGTGGCGACCTCGACGTCGTCGCCGTCACGCAGCGAGACGTCGATCGTGAACTCGACACGGCCATCGGAGTCGAGGCGGGCCAGCAGCGCGTCCTTGGACTCGCCGAGCGTCCCGGTCGCGACGATCGGGCCCTTGGCGATCTTGCGGTACTGGATGCTCGCCGCCTTGGCGAGCGGAGTGATCTCGCCCATCCGCTCGAGGAAGGCGCCGACGAACGCCGCGCCCGACGCCGCCTCGGCGGCTGAGAAGAGCGCCCCGGCATGCTGCGAGCCGACGTGGTTGAGCAGGTTCGGGTCCTCCGGCAGCCGGACCGAGCCGTTGCCGTCGGCTACGCCCACGACCTCGAGTCCGAGGTACTTATTGAACGGGATCGCCTGCTCTAGCCCTGCGCGTACCGCCTCGAAGTCGACCGACATGCGAGTCCTCCCTGTCTCATGGTGGGCCTGGCTGGGCGGCCAGCCTACCGGCCTCGCCTAGAGTGGCCGCCGTGGCCGCGAACGTGATCTTCGACTGCGACGGGGTGCTGGTCGACAGCGAGCCGGCGGCGAACGTCGTCCTCGCGGGCGTGATCACAGACCTCGGCCTGCCGACGACGCCTGAGCAGGCGCGGGTCGACTACATGGGCCGCTCCTGGGCCTCCTGCATGGAGATCCTCGCCGGCAAGCTCGGCCATCCTCCGCCCGACGACTTGCGCGACCGCTACCGCGCGGGGGTCGAGGCGGCCTGGCGGCGCGACCTCCAGCCGGTCCCGGGGATCGTCGCGGCACTCGACTCGATCGAGCTGCCGAACTGCGTCGCGTCGAGCGGCGAACACGAGCGGATGCGGCTGACGCTCGGCCTGACCGGCCTGCTGCCGCGCTTCGAGGGACGGATCTTCAGCGCGACCGAGGTCGCGCACGGCAAGCCCGCGCCGGACCTCTTCCTCCACGCAGCCGCCCAGATGGGCTTCGACCCGGCCGAGACGGTCGTCGTCGAGGACACCGTGCCCGGGGTCCTCGGCGGTCGCGCCGCCGGCATGCGCGTCCTCGCCTTCGCCCGCCTCGTCAGCGCCGACGAGCTCGCCGCCGCCGGTGGCGAGGTCTTCGACGACATGCGCGCGCTGCCGGACCTCGTCTCTAGCTAGTCGATGGCGACCGGGAACGGCTCGGCCGCCGCGGCGGCGCGCTGACGCTCGGTCCACGGGTCGCGGACACCGGCGAGCAGCAGGCCGGAGCAGGCCATGCCCGCGAACAGCACGAAGCCGAGCGTGCCGAAGCCCCAGAGCGCCAGCACGAGCCCGCCGCCCGCGGCGCCGACCATGTAGCCGAGCTGCGCGGCGCCAGTGCGCGCGCCCATCATCGCCCCGGGCCGGTCGGGCAGCTGCTCCAGCCCGAGCGCGCTCGAACCGGCGAGGCGGATCCCGGCGAAGACCGCCATCACGCAGAACAGGATGAAGGTGCCGGCGACCGACGGCGCCCAGTTGAGCATCGGGATCAGCACCGCGCCCATCCCGAACGCGCAGGCGACGAGCAGCGGCTTGCGCCGGAAGCGGGTCGTGATCCGCGCGGTGTTCAGCGACGTCAGCAGGAAGACCAGCGAGCCCCCCGCGAGCAGGAAGCCGACCGCTCCGACGCCGGTGTCGTAGTTGCGGATGTAGAAGACGGCGGCGTAGGTCAGCTCGGCCGACCAGGCCGAGTAGGCGACCAGCTCGGAGATCGCCCAGCGGCGGGCGGAACGGTCGGCGAAGACGGCGCGCAGGCCGTCGCGGATCGAGTCCGTCTTGGCCTTGGCAGCCACGGCGGCCGGCTGGAGCGTCAGGCCGGCGATCAGTGCGGCCAGGCAGACGCTCGCCGGCACGAGGTAGGCGAGCCGCCACGAGCCGGCGTGGGCGAGCGTGCCGACGATCGGGTTGCCGATGATCCAGGCCAGCGACTGCATGCCGACGACGTAGCCCATCGCCCAGGCCATCTCGCGCCCGCTGAAGTAGGAGGCGACACCGGCGAAGCCGGCGGACAGCAGGCAGCCCACACCGAGGCCCGTGAGCACGTGTGCGGCGTAGAAGACCGCCAGCGTTGGGGCGGCCGCGGTCGCCGCCGCCCCCGCGAGGGCCAGCGCCGCCCCGCGCACGATCAGCGGCCGCACGCCGATCCGGTCGATCAGCGGCCCGATCGCCAGCGACGCGGCGAACGCGGTCCCGGCGAGCACCGAGCGCGCCACCCCGACCGCGCTGACCGACGCGCCAAGCGAGTGCCCGATCTCAACCAGCAGCGGGGCCAGCACGACGATCGACGCCTGCGTCGCGGTGGTCGCGAGGGCGAGTGGCAGCAGGCGGCGGAAGCGGCTCGACACGCCGCTTAGGCTAAGAGTCCGCTGCGGGCGGCGAGGTGATCGTGGCGATCGGATCGCCTGCGGAGATCGGCTTGCCCTCTTCGATCGAGAGCGTCGCGATCGTGCCCGCCTTGTGGGCGGTGATCTCGTTCTCCATCTTCATCGCCTCAATGATGCAGAGGAGCTGACCCTCCTCGACGACGTCGCCCTGCTTGACGACGACCTTCCACATGTTGCCCTGCAGCGGCGACTCGATCTGGTCGGGGCCACCGCCAGCGGACTTCTTGCGCTCGGCGCGCTTCGGCGCCTGGCGGGCCGGGCCGGCGCCGTTGGTGGAGACGCCGCCTCCGCCGAAGGCGCTGCCGATCACCTTGACGTCGAACTTGCGACCCGAGACCTCGACCGCGTAGTCGCGCTCGACCTTCTCGTCCTCATCGCCGTCGACCGGCGTGACGGGCTGCTCAGGCGCGGTCGCCTTGAGCCACTTCTTGTCCTCCATGAGGTTGCGGCAGGTCTCGCCGTTCGCCCACTCGTCGGTCTTGAGCAGCGCCTCGTGGAAGGGGATGAGCGTCTTGATGCCCTCGAGCTCGTACTCCGACAGCGCGCGCAGCATGCGGCGCGTGGAGGACTCGCGGTCGACGTCCCAGACGATCAGCTTGGCGATCATCGGGTCGTAGAGCGGCAGCACGGCGTAGCCGGACTCGGCGCCGGAGTCGACGCGCACGAATGGGCCCGACGGCTCGACGTAGTTGCCGATCTGGCCCGGCGCGGGGGCGAAGTTCTT
The DNA here is from genome assembly GCA_964629855.1 of uncultured Thermoleophilaceae bacterium. Taxonomy (GTDB): domain Bacteria; phylum Actinomycetota; class Thermoleophilia; order Solirubrobacterales; family Thermoleophilaceae; genus JAAYBF01. The sequence goes on along the minus strand of CAZVRI010000005.1, from coordinate 7,518 downwards.
CGATGCGTCCTCGGCGTTGATTCGGCACTCGATCGCGTGGCCGCGAATCTCGACGTCCTCCTGCTTGAAGGACAGCTCGGCGCCGCCGGCGACGAGAATCTGCTCGCGCACGATGTCGACGCCGGTGACCTCTTCGGTCACGCAGTGCTCGACCTGCACGCGGGTGTTCATCTCGAGGAAGTAGTACTCGCCGTCCTGGAGCAGGCCCTCGATCGTGCCGGCCGAGCGGTAGCCGACGGCCTTGGCGGCGTCGGTGCCGATCTTGCCGATCCGCTCGCGCAGCTCGGGGTCGACAGCGGGGGCCGGAGCCTCCTCGATCACCTTCTGGTGACGGCGCTGGACTGAGCAGTCGCGCTCGAAGAGATGGACGACGTTGCCGTGCGAGTCGGCGAGCACCTGGACCTCGACGTGGCGCGGGTCCGGGAGGTAGCGCTCGATGTAGACCGTCGCGTCGGAGAAGAACTTCTCGCCCTCGCGCGCAGCGCCCTCGAAGGCGTCCTGCAGCTCGTCCTCGGTCAGCGCGACGCGGAAGCCCTTGCCGCCACCGCCGCCAGCTGCCTTGACCGCGACCGGGTAGCCGATCGAGTCGTCGATGATCTTGCGCGCGTCCTCGACCGTCTCGACCGGGTCGGTGGTGCCGGGGACGATCGGCACGCCGGCGGCCTGCATCAGCTCGCGCGCCTTGGTCTTCGAGCCCATCGAGTCGATCGCGTCGGCCGGCGGGCCGATGAACACGATGCCGGCCTCGTCGCAGGCGCGCGCGAACGGCGCGTTCTCCGCGAGGAAGCCATAACCCGGATGGATCGCCTCGGCGCCCGACTGCTTGGCGACCTCGAGGATCTTCTCGACAACCAGGTAGCTCTCCGCCGCCGGGCCAGGCCCGAGCAGGTACGCCTCGTCGGCGCGCCGGACATGCGGCGCGTCACGATCGGCCTCGGAGTACACCGCGACCGAAGCGATGCCGAGCTCCTCCAGAGCGCGCATCACGCGGATCGCGATCTCGCCGCGATTTGCAACCAGAACCTTCGAGAACATGCGGCGCGGAAGGGTACCGGCCAGCGTCCCCGCGTGCCTGCTCGCCACTCCGCCCACAGTGCCGACCGGCGCAGAAGGACGGGAACATCTGCATACTCTCGGCCCGTGAGGGTTCGCTTGGGGGTTCTGGCGGGGGTTCTTTGGTCCCTGTGTCTGGCGTGCGCGGCAGAGGCCGCGACGCTTGCACCTTGCGAGGCGGATACACGAGGCCGTTCCTGCGCCCGGTTGACGGTGCCGCTCGACCGGACGGCCCGCGTGCCCGGCACCGTGACGTTGAGAATCGAGAGGCTGCGGGCGAAGAACGCCGTTCGGCCACCGTTGTTCGTGATCGGCGGGGGAGCGGGAGAGTCGGCGACGCGTTCGTACGGCAGCTTCCTGATCAAGCAGCTGATCGGAACGGAGGTCCGCGCACGGGACGCCGTGGTCATCGACCCCCGCGGGACGGGGCGGTCCGGCGTCTTGCGCTGCCGCTCCCTGGAGCGAGTCCTGACTGGGCCTCGGGCCGAGGCTGCCGCCGCCTGTGCCGGCGAGCTCGGGGACCGTCGCGCCTTCTACACGGTGCGCGACTCGGCCGAGGACATCGAGGCCGTGCGGGTTGCTCTCGGCGTTCCCCGGATTGCCCTGCTGGCGTACTCGCACGGCGCGCGGGTGGCGCTGGAGTACGCCCGCCGCCACCCTGCCAACGTTGAGCGGTTGGCGTTGGGGCCCGCGGATGGGCCGGATGGTGTCGACCCGCTTCTCCGCTCGAGCTTCGTCGCGGTTCCCCGGGTGTTGCGGCACCTCTGCCCGCCCCGTGCATGCCGCCAGTCGACCCGCGATCTCGTGGTCGACACTTCGAAGCTCGCCGAACGTCTCGCGCGCGAGCCGGCACGAGGATCGGTCGTCGACGGTCGCGGGCGGCATCGCCCGGCAGCCGTCGACGCCGCCGACCTCTTCGAGGTGCTGCTGGCCGGCGACGAGCTGGCGTGGACTACGCGAAGTGAGTTGCCGGGCTTGGTGAGGAACGCCCTGCGCGGGGATCCCGCCCCGCTGCTGCGGGCTCGAGCGACCGCTCAGGCGGCGGGCTCCCTCACGCTCGGTCCACGTGACGTCAGCCCGGCCGCGGAGGCTGCGACGATCTGTGAGGGGTCGGTCTTCCCCTGGTCACGGAGCGCTCCGCTTGGGGATCGCGAGCGGCAGACGCGCGAGTTGGTCGACGCTCTCCCGGTCGGTGCCTTCGCGCCCTTCGGGACAGGCGCGGCTTTGGGCAGCAAGTGGCTAGACCTGTGCCGGCTCTGGCCGGTTGCTTCGAGCGCACCCGAGCCGTTCCAGTCGCTGCCCTCGATTCCGGCGCTGGTCGTGACCCAGGAGCACGACTTGCGCTTTCCAGTTGAGAACGGCGAGGCGATCGCCAGGCTGGTTCCCGGCGCCCAGGTACTGCACGATCGGGGCGGCATTCCCGGTATGCCGGCCTTCTTCAACGATTGCGGGCGCCGTGGTCTGCGTCGGTTCCTGGCCGGTGGACGACCCGATGCGTGTCCCCGACGCGCCTTCACGCTTCCTGTGTCGAAGCCGCCACCCCTCAGGTTGGCCGAGGTTCCGCCAGTCTCGGCGCCTGGCCGTCCTGGAAGGACTTTCGCGGCGGCGCGGCTCTCGCTGGTCGACGGCTCTGGAAGTGTGGGCAGGGCTCTCGTGCAGCGCCTCGTGGGCCTCCACCGCCGCGACGGCAACGTCTCTCGCAAGGTCGCCTTTACGGGCACGGTGCGCGCGGGTGGGTTGCGAGGCGGATCGGTGACTCTCGCTCTGAAATCTGGGCGACTCCGGTTCGAGCGCCTTTCATACGTCCCTGGCGTACGGCTGTCCGGCTGGGTCTCGAGCTTTTTCAGAGGACCGCAGGAGCGGGGTGTTCTGAATGTCTCGGGCCCCCGCGCCTCCCGTGGCCGGCTCGTGATTCGCAAGGGCAGGGTTCGAGGCACCCTCGGGGGCCGGACGGTTCGCGGTCGTCTCTTCCCGCCTTACAAGGATGGGATCGACCGCATGTCGGTAAAGCAGGCGTTGCGAGCGAGCCTGGCGGCGGTGCGCCGATGAGTCTTCGCCTAGGGGTTCTACTGGCCGCGGTCGGCGGCGCGCTGTCGCTCGGCGCCGCCGAGGCTTCCGCCGCGCTCGAGTTCTGCGACCGGGCAGACAACGGCCGCTCCTGCGCCCGCCTGACGGTTCCCTTGGATCGCTCCGGCGCGGTCCCCGGAACGGTCAAGCTGCGCATCGAGCGCCAAAAGGCCAAGCGGTCGACTCGCCCGCCGCTCTTCCTGATCGCCAGCGGTCCCGGTGAGTCGGCGACGGCGGCTTTCGACAGCGAGGTAGTCGACGAACTCGTCGGAACGGAGGCTCGCTCGCGCGACATCGTGGTGATGGACATGCGCGGAACTGGGCGTTCCGGACTGCTCAATTGCCCAGCGCTCCAGCGCATGTCGTCTAAGGCAGCCGACGTCACCGCTTGTGCTTCGACGCTCGGCCCGCGCCGCGACTTTTATTCGTCGGTTGACATGGCCCAGGACATCGACGCCGTTCGCGACGCCCTTGGCGCCGAGCGGATCGCCATCTACGGCGTCTCCTACGGCACTTACCTCGCACAGGTCTACGCCAGGAACTACCCGAGCCGTATCGACCGGCTCGTGCTCGATTCGGTCGTCGGCCCGAATGGCATCGATGGCCTTCAGCGGTCGAGCATGGCGGCCGTGCCCCGTGCGCTGGAGAGCACCTGCGGCGAACGCGGGTGCCGGCACTTCATGCGCGATCCCGGTGGCACGGTCAGACGGCTGGCCGAGCGCCTCGACAGTCGCCCGCTTGGAGGCTATGTCGTCGATCGCTGGGGCCGGCGGCACCGGGCGACCATCGACGGTGACGGGCTGATGGGGCTTGCGTCGGTGTACCCCGTGTTGTTGAGCGCCTTCCCCGCGGCGGTGGCGGCGGCTGTTCAGGGCGATTCGGCGCCGCTGCTGCGTGTTCAAAGCGATCTTGTTCGGCTCGTGCGGCTCGGGACGTTCGTGTCTGTTCGCGCGAGCAGCGAGACGGCGGCGACGGCGACTTTCTGTGCCGACACCACCCTCCCATGGGGCTCGGCCACGCCACTGGAGGCAAGGAGCGCGTCGATTGCCGCCCTGGTCGATGCGCTGCCGGCTGATGCGTTTGCCCCGTTCGGTCACCGGACCGCGTTGGCTGATCACTTGTTCGCGAGGTGCTTGGGATGGCCGTCGTCGTCACGAGGGGCGGCTTCGCTGGGCCCGATGCCGGATGTGCCGGCGCTCCTGCTGTCAGGCGGCGCAGATGTGAACACGCCCGTCGTAGATGCACGGGCGCTGCAGGCGCTACTGCCACGAGCTGAGCTGATGGTCGTGCCGGGCGCGGGGCACGACGTGATCCAGTCGGAGGCGGAGTGCGCTGGCCCGGCGGTCCGCCGCTTCCTCGCGGGCGGCAAGGCGGGCCGCTGTCCCAGCTCCACACGTGTGCACTCTCCGCCGCCGCCCACTTCGCTTCGGCGCCTACGCCCGACAGGCCCCAGAGGTCGTCCCGGGCGGACCGTCACGGCGGTCAAGCTGACGGTCGTCGACAGCTTCCAGTCGCTGCTTATGGCCGCGTTTCTCGAACTGGGCCAACGGAAGGGCGAGCTTGGTGGCGGCGTGCCCCGTACCGGGGGACTACGCGGCGGCAGCTACGTGGGTACCCCGGGGGACTACGTGTTGCGGAAGGGCTCGCTAGTGCCCGGCGTGCGTGTCAGCGGCACCGTGAAGGTAGACCGCTCCAGTCGTGTGCGTGGAGCGTTCCAAGTGGCCGGTAGGGCCGCAGCTCGCGGGAGGATGAGACTACGAGGAGGGATTCTGCGTGGCACGGTGGGAGGCCAGCGAGTTCGCGTCCGGTTCTCGCTGCTGGAGACCGTGTTCGGGATCCCTTCACGCGCCGCGCAGGCAGCGGCTGTCCGGCTGCGGCCGTGATCGCTGGCTAGGTCTCGGCGGGGACGTCTTGCTGGGGCGCCGCCGGCGAGTCGGCGGCTGCCGCTTCCGCCTCCGCTCGCCGCCGGTCCTTCCGCTCGCGGACCAAGACGTTGACGACCATTGCGGTGATGGCGGCGGGGAAGAGGGCGATGAGCCAGCTGGGGATTCCGGCGCCGGCCTTGGAGAGGAGGGCGAGGCCGGCTCCGATCAGGACGAGGCCGAGGGTGCGGCGGAGGACGCTGTTGCCGACGCGGAGGGTGAGGTTGGAGCCGATCCAGACGCCGGGGATCGAGCCGATCAGGATGTTGCCGGCGAGGGCGAAGTCGACGTTGCCGGCGACGATGTGGGCGGCGGCCGCCGCCCAGAGCAGGATGGCGGCGTGGAAGACGTCGGTGCCGACAACGCGCGAGGGGATCAGGCGGAACATCAGGATCAGGCCGACCGCGATCAGCGCGCCGCTGCCGGCCGACGTGACGCCGAGGACGAAGCCGACCGACACGCCGAGAACGACGGCCTGGATCTTGTTGCGCCTCGTCATCTCGACGGTGTTGCGCTCCTTGTCGTGCAGCCCCTTGACGAGTAGCGCGCGGCCGAGCGTCACCGCGCCCGTGAACAGGAGCGTCGCCGCCAGCGCGACGATCAGGATCGAGTCGAAGTCGTCGCCGTAGGCGCGCTCGATCAGCTCCAGGACGTAGACGCCGCCGATCGCGGCCGGGACCGAGCCAACCGCCATCCACAGCGACAGGCTCATGTCGACCGTGCCCTGGCGCAGATGGCGCCAGCCGCCGACCGTCTTGGTGATCGCGCCGTAGGCGAGGTCGGTGCCGACCGCCGTGACCGGCTTGATCCCGAAGACCAGAATCAGCAGCGGGGTCATCAGCGAGCCGCCGCCGATGCCGGTCATGCCGATCAGCACGCCGACGCCGAGGCCGAAGGCCGCGATCGCGGGGTCCATCTAGCTATTTCCTAGTGAAATAGTTAGCATTTATGCTAACGAAGGATATCGAGGCTGGCCGGGGCGCTCAGGGCGCTGGGGCCCTCAGGCGCCGAGCGCGGCGAGGACCGCGGAAACCGACTGCTCGATGCTCTGCTCGGCCGGGCGCAGCGTCAGCTCCGGATTCGCCGGCGCCTCGTAGGGATCGTCGATCCCGGTCATGCTCTTCAGCTCGCCGGCGCGCGCCTTCTTGTACAGCCCCTTCGGGTCACGCCGCTCGCACTCCTCGAGCGGGGTGTCGACGAAGACCTCGACGAAGCGCAGGCCAGCCGCGTCGTGCATCGCCCGCACGCGATCGCGGTCGGCGACGTAGGGGGAGACGAGCGAGACGAGCGTCACAGTGCCGGCGTCGGCGAGCAGCTTCGCGACCTCGCCGACCCGGCGCACGTTCTCGGCGCGGTCATCGGCCGAGAAGCCGAGGTTGCCATTCAAGCCGTGGCGGAGGTTGTCGCCGTCGAGCAGGTAGGCGTGGCGGCCGCGCTCCAGCAGCGCCGCCTCGACGGCCACCGCGATCGTCGACTTGCCAGAGCCGGAGAGGCCCGTCAGCCAGACGGTCAGCCCCTCGCCGCCGGTCACACGCTCACGGTCGGCACGCGTCACGGCACCCGCGTGCCAGGTGACGTTCTCGCTGCGCTCGGTCAATCTTCGTCGGCGCCGAGGATCATGCCGGCACCGACGGTGTCGTTCGTGCTCTCCTCGATCAGCACGAAGCTGCCCGTCGCGCGGTTGCGGCGGTACTCGTCGACGAGCAGCGGCGCCGACAGGCGCAGCCGCACGCGGCCGATCTCGTTCAGCTCCAGCCCGGTCGCGGCCTCGTCGCGGTGCATCGAGTTGACGTCGAAGCGGTAACGCAGGTCGTCGACCTTGGCGAGAGCGGTGCGCGTCGTGTGCTTGATCCGGTAACGACCCGACGGGCTCAGCGGCCGCTCCGACATCCAGCAGATCGTCGCGTCGACCTCTTTGGTCGGCGTCGGGCTGTTGTTGACGCGGCAGATCATGTCGCCGCGCGAGACGTCGACGTCGTCCTCGAGCCGGACGGTGACGGAGAGCGGCGGGTAGGCCTCCTGCAGCGGTCCGTCCTGGGTGTCGATGCCGGCGATCTTCGTCGTCACGCCCGAAGGCTGGATCACGACCTCGTCGCCGACGGCGAGCACGCCCGAGGCGACCTGGCCGGCGTAGCCGCGGTAGTCGTGGTGCTCGTCGTCCATCGGGCGGATGACCCACTGGACGGGGAAGCGGCAGTCGATCAGGTTGCGGTCCGACGCGATGTGGACGTGCTCGAGGTAGTAGAGCAGCGACGGCCCGTCGTACCAGGGCATGTTCTTCGAGCGGTCGACGACGTTGTCGCCCATCAGCGCGGACATCGGGATGAACGTGATGTCGGTGATGTCGAGCTTCGCGGCCCAGCCGGAGAAGTCGGCGACGATCCGGTCGAAGACCTCCTCGTCCCAGTCGACGAGGTCCATCTTGTTGACCGCGACGACGAGGTGGGGGATGCGCAGCAGCGACGCAATGAACGCG
>CAZVRI010000004.1:61881-81602 GCA_964629855.1 uncultured Thermoleophilaceae bacterium | reverse complement strand
ACTCGATGGCCGACCCCGAGGAGTACCGGACCAAGGATGAGGTCGCGGACTGGCGGCCGCGCGACCCGCTGACCACCTTCCCGGCGCGGCTCGTCGACGAGGGCGTGCTGAGCGAGGAGGACGTCAAGCGGCTCGACGACCAGGCGATGGCGACCGTCGACGAGGCTGTCGAGTTCGCCGACCGCTCGCCGTTCCCCGACCTCGCCTCGCTCTACGACGACATCTACGTGATCGGCGACCAGGTGCGCGACCCGTGGTGGTCGACCGACTCGCGCTCGCCCGACGTCCACCGCGGCGAGCAGGAGCGCGAGGCCGGCGAGGTGGCGCAGGAGCTGGCCGAGGCCGGCGCCGCCCACGCCGAGGAGACCGACCCCGAGACGCGCGCCGCGCGCGCCCAAGGGGAGGGCGGCTAGATGGCGACCATGCGTTACCGCGAGGCGCTCAACCTTGCCCTGCGCGAGGAGATGCACGCTGACGAGCGCGTCTTCCTGATGGGCGAGGCCGTCGGCGTCTTCCAGGGTGCGTTCAAGGTGACCGCCGGCCTGCTCGAGGAGTTCGGCGAGAAGCGCGTGCGCGACACGCCGATCTCCGAGAACACGATCGTCGGGATGGGCGTCGGCGCGGCGATGGCCGGCCTGCGACCGATCGTCGAGCTGATGACGATCAACTTCTCGCTGCTCGCGCTCGACCAGATCGTCAACAGCGCCGCATCGATCCGCTACATGTTCGGCGCCCAGGTCAAGGTGCCGCTGGTGATCCGGATGCCGCAGGGCGCCGGCCACCAGCTCGGCCCGACCCACTCGCACTCGTTCGAGGCGCTCTACACCCACATCCCAGGCCTGCTGGTCGCGGTCCCGACGACAGCGGCCGACGCGCACGGACTGCTCAAGGCGGCGATCCGCGACGACAACCCGGTGATCTTCATCGAGCACGAGACGCTCTACGGCCGCCGCGGCGAGGTGCCTGACAACCAGGAGCCGCTGCGCTTCGGCGAGGCGGCGATCCGGCGCGAGGGCAGCGACGTGACGATCGTCGGCATCTCGCGAATGGCGGAGACGGCACTGAAGGCGGCCGACACGCTCTCGTCCGAGCACGGGATCGAGGCCGAGGTGATCGACCCGCGCACGCTGCGCCCGCTCGACCTCGACACGATCCTCGCGTCAGTGGCCAAGACCAACCGCGCGGTGATCGTCGAGGAGGGCTGGCCGCACGGTGGCGTCGGCGCCAACATGTCGGCGCTGATCCAGGAGCAGGCCTTCGACGACCTCGACGCGCCGGTCGCGCGAGTCACCGGCGCCGACATCCCGATGCCGTACTCGAAGCCGCTGGAGCAGGCCTCGTTCCCGCACGAGGAGCACGTCGTACAGGCCGCACGTGCGACCCTTGGCGAGATCTAGATGGCGACCGACGTACTCATGCCGCGGCTGTCCGACTCGATGGAGGAGGGCACCGTCCTGAAGTGGCTCGTCGAGAAGGGCGGCGCCGTCAAGCGCGGCGAGCCGCTCGTCGAGATCGAGACCGACAAGGCCAACATGACCTACGAGGCCGACACCGACGGCTTCCTGATCGAGCTGCTGGCCCAGGAGGGCGACACGCTCGAGGTCGGCCAGCCGATCGCGCGGATCGGCGCGGAGGGCGAGACCGTTGAGGCGCCGGCCGCCAAGGACGAGGCGCCCGCCGAGCAGTCTGAGCCCGAGTCGGAGGAGCCTGAGGAGCCGGAGCCTGCGAGCTCGAACGGCGAGGACCGGACGCCGGCGCCGGTCGCCAAGGCGAACGGCGGCGGTCGCGTCAAGGCATCGCCGCTGGCACGGCGGATGGCCGGCGAGCTGGGCGTCGAGCTGGCGCGCATCGAGGGCAGCGGCCCCGGCGGACGCGTCGTGAAGGCCGACGTCGAGGCGGCCGCCGAGAGCGGCACGGCAGCGCCAGAGGCCGAGCCCGCCGCCGAGGAGAACCAGCAGCCAACGCCCGAGGGGCGGGGGACGAGTCCCCGAGCAGCGGTTCCTGAGCGGAGCGGGGACTCGTCTCCCGCCCCCGCCACGGCTAGCGCGAAGGGCGACGTCACGATCCACGATCCGACACGCCTGCAGCGAACGGTGTCGCGGCGGATGGCTGAGTCGAAGGCGACGGTGCCGGACTTCTCGCTCGAGCTCGACGTCGACATGACGCTCTGCATCGAGCTGCGCGAGCGGCTGAAGGCTCAGACCGACCGCGCGCCGTCGTTCAACGACATGGTCGTCAAGGCCGCGGCGCTCGCGCTGCGCGACCACCCGCGCGTCAACGGCGCCTACCGCGACGGCAAGTTCGAGGCCTACTCGCGCGTCAACGTCGGCTTCGCGGTCGCCGCCGACGACGCGCTCGTCGTCCCGGTCGTCCACGACGCCGACCAGAAGTCGCTCGGCGAGATCTCACGCCAGGCGCTGCGCCTGATCGAGCGCGTCCGCGACGGCTCGGTCACGCCGCCCGAGCTCTCTGGCGGCACGTTCAGCGTCTCGAACCTCGGCATGTACGGCATCGAGCGCTTCACCGCGATCGTCAACCCGCCCCAGGCCGCGATCCTCGCGGTCGGCGCACTGATGAAGAAGCCGGCCGTCGACGAGCGCGGTCGCGTCGTCGCCCGCGACCTGATGACGCTCACCCTGATCTGCGACCACCGGATCCTCTACGGCGCCGACGGCGCTCAGTTCCTCGCGCAGGTCCGCGAACTGCTCGAGCAGCCGCTGAGCCTGGCGCTCTGACGGGCGGCTACGCGCCGCCGGCGGGCGTCGGAGCGGTCGGGTCGCCGCCCTCGTCGCCGGGGTGCTCGCGGGCGATGAAGTCCTCGATGTCGGACCAGCGGTCGCCGGCACGCTCGGCGATTGCGAGCAGGTCGGACATCGTCGCGACCTCCTCGACCTGCTCCTTGAGGAACCACTGGGTGAACTGCTCCGAGACGTAGTCGTTCGCCTCGCGGGCGATCGCGGCGAGGCCGGAGATCTGGTCGGTGACGCGCCGCTCCTGCTCGAGCGCGATCCGGATCGGCTCGACGATGTCGGCGAAGCCGTTCTTCGGGGCGTCGACGCCGGGGATCATCGGGGTCTCGCCGGCGTCGAGCAGGTACTGGACCATCATCATCGCGTGGCCGCGCTCCTCGAGCGCCTGGCGGTAGAAGAACCCGGCGAGCTGAGGCAGCGTCAGCTCGTCGTAGTAGACGGCGACGGCGACGTACTGCTGGTGCGCACCGTACTCGCGCCCGATCTGGTCATTGAGCTCCGAAACGAACTGCTCCGCGGGCATCGTCCTGCCTCCTGGTCGCTGGCTGACTCCTCGGGAGCGACGCTACCGAAGAGCACGAGTTTGGTTTGCCTTCCTGACGCTTAGGGGCGCCTACGTCAACCGGCGAAGCGGAAGCCCGTCGCGGCGATCGGCAGGTCGATCGGACTGGACGCCAATCCGGGCGGGACCTGCGGCAGGTTGAACTGCTTCGGCGCGGTGTCGTTCGGCGTCGTCGGATGCATCAGCGCGGCGAGGTACTGGATCTGGTCGCGGCCGACGCCGAGCTCGGACTGGCCGCCGCCGTAGGCGCCGATGCCCTTGGCCTCGCAGTAGTCGTAGGCGGCGAACAGCCGCTCGAGCGGACCGAAGCGCGACGGCTTCACGTTGACCGTCTTCGGCGGGAACGGCAGCGCCTCGATGTCGGCGACCGAGTGGATCGGCGCGTCCCAGGTGACGCGCTCGCGGTAGGGCTCGAGCACGGCCATCGCCTCGGCGCTGTCGAGGTCCGGGTCCTCGAGCCAGGCGTCGGGGAACGCCTCGGCGACCTGGCGGTAGAGGTCGGGGTTGGTCTCGACGTCGACCGGCGTCCCCTTATAGCGGCCCTTGAGGTCGAGCGAATCGACGGCCCCGGTCTCGACGAGCGTCGCGATCAGCTCGGGCGTCCAGGTGTTCGTCGGGTCGAGCTTGAAGCGGGTGCCGGGATACAGGTCGAGCACGCTCAGCAGGCGGTCCGGCTTGTCCGGGCCGTCGCTGCCCATCGGCGCGAGGCGCATCGAGACGACGTAGTTGAGCGGCTGGGGCTCGCGGCCGAGCACGTCGCCGAGCGAGCGGCCCGCCTGGCGCAGCGCGAGGTCGAGCGCCGCCGACTCGAACGCCCAGCGGCGGTAGTCGCGGTAGTCCTCGCGGTCCGGCGCCCCCGCCTCGAACAGGTCGAGCCCGTCAAGCAGCGCCGCCAACGAGCCGAGCGTGTGGTCGCCGGAGAGGTCGTGGACCGGACCGGCCGCTTGCAGCCGGCGCTGGTCGTCGGGGTCGTAGGTGACGTCCTCGCCTCGCCCCTCCTCGCCGCCGCCACGCAACACGACCTCCGTGCTCAGCCGCTCGAACTCCGGGGAGAACGACTGACTCAGCCCCTCCAGCTCATACGACTCGATCGTCAGCGGAAGGTCACGGAGCAGCTCGTAGGTAGCCATGCGGCCCATCCTATTCGGGCGCTTTGGAGATCCCGTGCGCAAACCCAGCTAGCTCGCGGTGTGCCGCCTCAAATGCGTTGAGTCGCTCAGCAGGGGTCAACAAGATGTTCCGCGCCAATGCGTCCGTGTCGATACCCATGCCAAGCCGAGCGTCGGAAACTCCGAGCCTCTTCGCGGCAGCGCAAACAACCTCCTCATGACCCTGAGCAATAGGCGGATCCGGCCCCACATCCAACAGCGTATCTGCCGTCTACTGGACCGGCTTGATGCTGCCGTTGGTGGCGAGGCGGATGCTCTCGCGGACGTCAGGGGTGTAGAGCTCGACCTGCTGGTCGGAGCCGGGGTAGGCGAGGCGGACGCTGCCCGGGGTGTTGGGGTCGATCAGGACCACGGCGCCGTCGTTGCCGCGCGCGAGCTCGGCGTTCGGGCGGGTCTTGAGCGCCCGGCGCAGGGCCGCGGTGGCGTTCGGGACCGGATAGGTCACGACCGTCATGAACTTGGTGCTGCGCGTGCCCGCCTCGGTGCCCTCGTCGAGATAGCGCACGTAGACGCGACCGGTGTCGGCCTCGGCCAGCTCGAGGTCGGTCTTGGGACGCTCGCCGGCCCAGTAGATCGGGTGGCCAAGCCGCTCGGCGGCGTCTGAGAGGTCGGTGGTCTCGACAACTCGCGGACCGTCGTCAGCTGCGTCCTCGTCGGACTTGATGACGAGCGCCCAGAGCAGGATCATCCCGAGCACCGCGATCGCGAGGCCGGCGGCGAGCGGAACCCAGGAGGGCAGAGAGCGTTTGAAGTCGTTCATCTGTCCAACAACGGCAAAGAGCCCCGCCTCCTTTAGTGGAGACGGGGCTCTTGCATGTGACTCCTAGGTACTGCGGTTCGCTACTGCTTCGCGACGATCCCCACCAGGCTGCGGTCGGTGGCCGTGATCGAATGGCTACCGGACGCCCGCCAGCAACGGACGGTGATCGTCTTCGTGCCGGTGGAGGTGGCGAGCCAAGCGGTCGGCGCCGGTACCGACACGGTCGTGCCGCTCGAGCTGATCGTGACCGCCGTAGCCGACGACAGGCTCGTGCTGCCGTCGTAGATGCCGCACGCCGCGGTCGAGCTGCTGCTGCCCGAGCCCCTCGTGAGCTCGACCGAGGCCCCGTAGACAACCAGGACGTCATTGGCCACGAGGCTCTGGGTGGTGTGCGTCAGGACCGAGACCGGCGTAGTGGAACCGCTCCCGCCAGAAGACGCGACCGTGGTGCTGGAGCTCCCCGACGCGGACAGCGCGGCCACACCTGCAGGGCCGGCAGGACCGGTCGCGCCAGCTGCGCCAGCCGCTCCGGTGTCGCCCTTGACGCCAGCCGGACCCTGCGAACCGGTCGCTCCGGTGTCGCCCTTGACACCAGCCGGACCCTGCGAACCGGTCGCGCCGGTGTCGCCCTTGGCGCCGGCGGGACCCTGAGCACCGGCGGGACCCTGCGTGCCCTGTGCACCCTGGGCGCCGTCCTGGCCGTCCTCGCCGTTGTCTCCGTCCTCGCCGTCCTCGCCGTCCTCACCGTCAGCACCCTTCAGTGACATGCCCTGGACAGGCCAGTTGCCGGCGCTCTTCGGGCCGTACATGTCGTACGTGGTGGAGTCGATGTAGAAGTCGCCGTCGTCGCCGACCAGGGCACTCGGCGCGCCCTCGCCGTTGAGGATCGAGCGACCGTTGATGCCGTTGGTTCCGTCGATGCCGTCAATGCCATCGGCACCGTCAGCGCCGTCGACGCCGTTCGTGCCGTCGGTGCCGTTCGTGCCGTCCTGGCCGTCGACGCCGTTGGTGCCATCAGCACCGTCATTGCCATCCTTGCCGTCAACGCCGTTGGTGCCGTCAACGCCATCGGCACCGTCAGCGCCATCGACGCCGTTCGTGCCGTCGGTGCCGTCCTGGCCGTCGACGCCGTTGGTGCCATCAGCACCGTCAGCGCCATCGACACCATTGGTGCCATCGGCACCATCGGCACCGTCCTTGCCGTCGACGCCGGGGGCACCGGCGGGGCCCTGCGGGCCGACCATCGAGACTCCGAGGCCCCACGGCAGCGTCTCGCCGTCGAGCGCCTTCGGGCCGTAGATCTCGTTCGTCGCGACGTCGATGTAGAAGTCGCCCGGCAGGCCGACCTCATCGGCGGGCGAGCCAACGCCGTTCAGGATCGAGCGGCCATCGGTGCCGTTAGTGCCGGCCAGACCGTCGGCGCCATCCTGACCAGCGACGCCCTGGGCGCCGGTGGCACCGGCCGCGCCATCGTCACCCTTGTCGCCCTTCGCGCCAGCCGCACCGGCCGCGCCATCGTCGCCCTTGTCGCCCTTCGCACCGGCTGCACCGGTCTCGCCGGTCGCGCCCGTGTCGCCCTTGGCTCCGGCGGCACCCTGGATGCCCTGAGCGCCGGTATCGCCCTTCGCCCCGGCCGCACCGGTCGCGCCCGTGTCGCCCTTGGCTCCGGCGGCGCCCTGAGCGCCAGTCGCACCGGTGTCACCCTTGTCGCCCTTCAGACCCTGGGTGCCGTCGGCACCATCGGCACCCGCAGCACCAGCGGCTCCCTGCGGACCGGCGAGGCCCTGGACTCCCGCCGCACCCTGCGGACCGGCGACACCCTTCTCACCGGGAGTTCCCGCGGCGATGCTGATCAGCTTCCACCCGGGAGCGCACTTCGGCTTCTGGGCGAGGCGGACTAGGCCCGCCGAAGGCTTGCTCTGCTTGATGCAGATGTGGACCTGGGCTGCTGCCTTGGCCGGCTTGGCCTCTGCGGGGACGGCTACCGCGACGGCGAGCAACGCGCTGGCGCCAACTGCCGCCATGCGTCCCGCCGTCTGATGCCGCTTAGGGCTGCGAGTCATCTGAGTGAACCTTTCTAGGAGTTACAAACCGATCTCGGCCCGTCACGGGGGCCGAGTGGGGCCAAGCTAGGTCGACTCCGAGAAGCGCCGCAAAAATTCGACGAACAGACGATGTGGGTCGCTGGAGGTAAAGCGACTAGAACCCGTGCAACCCCGGTCTAGAGCCCTGAACCGGCAGGAAATCGGCGTGGTTCTTGCAGTCGGCGATGCAGGTGCGGGCCACCGACCTGGACGTTTGTACTAGCCGACGCCAAATCGGCGGTCAGCGCTCAAGCAGCGGGCACTGCCAACACCGGCCGATCGGCGAGGTGGAGCAGCTTGTGCGGCACTGAGCCGAGGATCGCGCCCTTGATCGGACTCTCCCCGTAGCTGCCGACGACGATCAGGCGCGCGTCGCGCTCGGCGGCCAGTTCGAGCAGGGCGTCGACCGGGCGCGCGTCGACGACAGCCAGCTCCGCGTCGACACCGGCCGCGGTGGCGCGCGAGAGCGCATGGTGGGCGACGCGCTCGCCCAGCTCACGGACGGCGGCGCGGGCGGCGGTCAGCTCCTCGCCGATGTCGCCGGGCGGCTCGTAGCCGAAGGCGATCACCAGGCGGTCGCCGAGATCGGCGGCCAGCTCGATCGCGGTCTCGAGCGCGGCGCGCGCACCGGGCGAGTCGTCATATCCAACGATCAGGTCACGTGCCATGGCTGCGCTCTCCCCCGTTGAAGTGGCTGTCAGCTCGGCGCACCGGCGGTCTCCTCCACCGCGACCTTGCCGGTCGCCACATCGGGCGGCACCTTCTCGAACGGCTTGCGCCCGAAGTAGTCGGAGTGACCGCCCGCGCGCCAGATCAGCATCAGGACGAAGCCGAGCAGCAGGAAGCCGACGCCGATCACGGTCGGCAGACCGATCCCGAACAGGTTCGACCCGGTGTAGGACTCGGCCGGGTCGGCGAAGTCGATCGTCGCCTTGACGAACAGGTAGCCGAGCGTCAGCGCTCCGACGAGCGGCGCGACGCCGATGAACAGGAAGTTGGTCACCGACTTGGTCAGCTCGTGGCGGTAGTAGATGACGCAGGCGATCCCCGTCAGCGCGTAGTAGAAGGCGATCATCAGCGCGAGCGCGGTCAGCGTGTCGAAGAGGAAGTTCTCGCTGAAGGCGCTGACGCCGACGTACCAGGCGGTCGCGACCAGGCCGATCACGATCGTCGAGACGTGCGGCGTCATGAAGCGCGGATGGACCCGCCCAAGCACCGCCGGCATCGCGTCGGCGCGCGCCATCGACAGGATCGTCCGCGACGCCGGCAGGATCGTCGTCTGGGTCGAGGCAAGCGCCGAGGTCAGGATCGCCAGCACGACGAGCTTGTCGAGCGGCGAGCCGAGCACGTCGGCGGCGAGCGTCGAGAAGATCCCCTCGTCGTCGGCGAACTCCTCCAGCAGCGCGGGCCCCGCGTAGGCGACCACGGCGACCGTCACGGAGATGTAGGTGACGAGCAGGATCACCGTGCTCATCACCCCGGCAACGCCGGGGGCGCTGACCGAGTCCTCGGTCTCCTCGGTCAGGTTGACCGCCGACTCCCAGCCCCAGTAGATGAAGACGCCGGTCAGCATCCCGGCGACCAGCACCGAGAGGCTCGACACCTCGAACGGGTTGAGCCAGGACAGCGACGGGTCGATCGACTCGGCCGGCGCGTCGCCACCGAACACCTTGACCAGCGCGACGACCGCGAACAGCAGCAGCCCGATCACCTGCCCGAAGATCAACACCCGCTGTAGCCGCGCCGATGCCTCGGTACCGATCACGCAGACCCAGGTCATGATCGCGATCAGCGCGACCGCGAAGGCGATCACCGCCCACTTGTCGGCGGCCAGGTCGTCGAGTCCGAAGAACAGGAACGTGTAGCGCGCCGCGACGTCGGCGAGCGAGCCGACCACCAGCACGCCGGTCATCATGATCGCCCAGCCGCCCATCCAGCCCATGTAGGGCCCCATCGCGCGCGTCACCCAGGAGAACGTCGTGCCGCAGTCCTGGTCGGCGCGGTTCATGTAGTAGAAGGCCGCCGCGATGAAGAACATCGGGACGAACGAAGCGAGCAGCACCGCCGGCGCCTGGACGCCGGCGTCGAGCACCACGAGACCGATGACCGCTGCCAGCGAGTAGGCGGGCGCCGTCGAGGCGAGCCCGATCACCAGCGCGTCGACGAATCCGATCGCGCCCTTCTTCAGGCCCTTGTCGCCCGTCTCCGCCACCGCCCCCTCAGTCGCCATCTAGCCTCCTGTCGCGATCGGCTCCGGCTCAGGTCGAACCGAGGCCATCCTCTCAGCCCGGCGCTGCTGCCACAAGACCCCCGCGATGCCAATTACGGTGACCAGGAAGAGCAGCGTCGCGAGCACGTTGACCTGCACCGGGATGCCGCGCAGGCTGACGCCGAAGATGTAGAGCGGGAACGTCTCGGTCGTGCCCGAGTTGAAGTTCGAGATGACGAAGTCGTCGATCGACAGCGCGAAGGCGAGCAGCGCGGCGGCGACGATCCCCGGGGCGAGCAGCGGCAGCGTGATCGTCCGGAAGGTCGTCAGCGGTGGCGCGCCGAGGTCGGCGGCGGCCTCCTCGAGGCTGCGGTCGAAGCCGATCAGCCGCGAGCGCACGACAACCACGACGAAGCTGATCGAGAACATCACGTGGGCGATGAACAGCGTCGTGAAGCCGAGCTCGAGCCCGTAGATCAGGAACATCGACAGCAGCGACGCGCCGATCACGATCTCCGGCGTCGCCATCGGCAGGATGATCAGCAGGTTCGACACCCCGCGACCGCGGAACTGGTACCTGACGAGCGCGAGCGCCATCAACGTGCCGATCGCGGTCGAGACGACCGTCGCCAGCGCCGCGAGCTGGATGCTGGTGATCATCGCGTCGTTGACCGCCGTCTGCGAGAACGCGTTCTGCCAGTACTCGAGCGTGAAGCCGCTCCAGGTGTAGTCGAGCTTGCCGAACGTCGTCTGGTCGAACGAGAACAGGGCGATCACGAAGATCGGCAGCAGCATGTAGACCACGGCGATCCCCGCGTAGATCAGCAGCGCATTGCGTCGCAACCAGGCCCAGGCGGCGCTCATCTCGCCTCCTCCTCCTCGCCCATGAAGGCGCCGGTGCCCGCGAGCTTGAGGTAGACCGCGACGACGACCAGAATCGCCGCCATCATCAGGAACGACAGCGCCGCGGCCTCCGGGTAGTCACGCTGCTGGAGGTAGAGCGACTGGATCACGTTGCCGACCATTGCCTGGCCGGTGCCGCCGAGCAGCAGCGCGTTGACGTAGTCGCCGACGGCCGGGATGAAGGTCAACAGAACGCCGGCGACGATCCCCGGCGCGGTGATCGGCAGCGTCACCTTGAGGAAGGCCTTGGTGCTCGACGCGTAGAGGTCCTTGGCCGCCTCGATCAGCCGCACGTCCATCCGCTCCAGCGACGCGTAGATCGGCAGGATCATGAACGGCAGGAAGTTGTAGGTCAGCCCCGCGATCACGGCGCCGCCGGTCGCGAGCACGCGGCCGTCCTGCGGCACGAGGTGGAGGAACTTGAGCACGTCGACCGCCGGACTGGCGTCGGCGAGGATCGTCTTCCAGGCGATCGTCCGGATCAGGTAGGTGGTGAAGAACGGCGCCACCACCGCGAACAGCAGCAGCAGCTTCCAGCGCCCGGCGCGCAGCGCGATCGCATAGGCGAGCGGGTAGGCGATCGCCAACGCGATCAGCGTCGCCGAGCCGGCGTAGAGGAACGAGCGGAGCAGTTGCTCCTCATGGCCGGAGAGCGAGTCGCCGAAGTTCGACCACTGCCAGGTGAAGGTGAAGCCGCCCGTCGCCAGCGACCCCGACCGCAGCGCCATCTGTCCCATGTAATACATGGGGACGACGAAGAACAGGATCAGCCAGATCGCCCCCGGGCCGAGCAGCCCGTAGGGCACCAAGCTGCGCCTAACCCGTGATGACGTCTTGGAAGGCGTTGGTCACCTCCTGCTGATCCTCGGCTGAGCCGGGCGGGTCGGGCTGCGTCACGCAGTTCTTCGTGAACTGCTCGCTGGGGAAGATCAGCGGGTTGTTGGCCAGCGCCGTCTTGCCCTGCTGCTCGAAGACCTGCTTGACGCCCGTCACCGGGGTGACGTACTGGATGTAGGCCGCGAGATCGGCCTGGACCTTCGGCTCGTAGGTGAAGTTCATCCACTCGAGCGCCGCCGGGGTGTTCGGCGCGCCCTTCGGGATCACCATGTTGTCCGACCAGAGGATGCACCCCTGTGCCGGCATCCGCCACTTGACGTCGGGGTTCTCGATCAGCGACGTGTCACCCGACCAGCCGATCGCCGCGATGACGTTCTCGTTGGTCATGTCCTGGGTGTAGTCGTTGCCTGTGAAGCGCCGCAGCTGGCCGGAGTCGACGGCGTCGCCGAGCTTTTTGATCTCGTCGAGCCACTGCTCCTTCGACGCCTTGGACGGATCGATCCCGTCCGCCTTCAGCATCAGCGGGATCGTGTCGCGCAGCTCGGTGAGCACCGTGACCTTGCCCTTGTACTTCGGGTCGAACAGGTCGTTGACCGACTTCACGTCCGGCGCAAGCTTGGTGTTGACCATCAGCCCGGTCATGCCGCTCTGCCACGGCACGGAGAACTTCCGGTCGGGGTCGAAGGACGGGCTCTGGAGGCTCGGGATCAGGTGGTCGAAGACCGTCGGCAGCGTCGAGTGGTCGATCTCCTGCAGATAGCCGAGGTCGTACATCTGCTTCGCCATCCAGTCGGTGACGACGAAGACGCTGCGGCCGCCGGACTTGCCCTCCTCGAGCTGTGGCTGGAGCTTGCCGAAGAACTCGGCGTTGTCGTTGACGTCCTCGACGTAGTTGACCTTGACGCCGGTCTTGTCCTGGAACTCGGCGACCGTGTTGTTCGAGCCGGTGTCCATGTAGCCCGGCCAGTTGGAGATCGTGATCTCACCCTTCACCGGCCCGGCCTTCGCCACCTCGGTGCCGGAGTCGCTGCCGCCGCCGACGCTGTCGCCCCCACCACCGCACGCGGCGAGCATCAACGCCGCCATGAGCGCCAGCAACGCCGCCAGCGCCAAGCGGGATCTCACCGCTGTCGTTCTGTTCGTTGCCTTGCCCATGGCTGTTCCTCCTGGAGATTCCTTCAGCTATCTGTCTTTCCGAGCGCGAGCTCGGCCGTCGGACGCAGCTCCGCGTCCGCGGGCCCGCCTCCTGACTCGCGCACCACGTGGATGTGCTCCGGCGACCAGCTCAGCCGTACCCGCGCGCCCCCGCCGGGTAACCGCTGGCGCAGCGCCTCGTCCGCGTTCGGGACGAGCACGGTCATCCGCACGTCGCCGCCGAGGCGGACGACGATCTGGGTGGCGGTGCCGAGATAGACCGAGCTCTCGACCTCGCCCTCGACGCTCGGGTTGCCGTTCGGCACGTGCGCGGCGTCGGCGTCGATCTGCAGCTTCTCGGGACGGACCACCGCATAGCAGCGCTCGCCTACCGCGAGGCCGTCGCCGATCGCGACCGCGACCTGTGGCCCGACGTCGAGCCGCACCCGGCCCCGCCCGCCGGTCCCCTCGACGATGCCCGGCATCAGGTTCGAGACGCCGATGAAGCCGGCGACGAAGGTCGTCTCCGGCCGCGCGTAGACCTGCTCGGGGCCGGCGACCTGCTCGACCAGGCCGCGGTTCATCACCGCGATCCGGTCGGACATCGTCAGCGCCTCCTCCTGGTCGTGGGTGACGTAGACGAAGGTGATGCCGACGTCGCGCTGGATCCCCTTCAGCTCGAGCTGCAGCCGCTTGCGCAGCTTGAGGTCGAGCGCGCCGAGCGGCTCGTCGAGCAGCAGCACCGCCGGGCGGTTGACGAGCGCGCGAGCGAGCGCGACGCGCTGCTGCTGGCCGCCGGAGAGCTGGCGCGGCTTGCGCTTCGCCTCGCCGGCGAGGCCGACGCGCTCGAGCTCCTCGCCGACGCGTTGGCGGATCTCGTCCTTGCCGACCTTCGTGCGCTCGAGCCCGAAGGCGACGTTGCGCTCGACGCTCAGGTGCGGGAACAGCGCGTAGCTCTGGAAGACGGTGTTGGTCGGGCGGCGGTAGGGCGGCAGGCCGGAGACGTCGTCGCCGTCGATCAAGACCTGCCCCTCGGTCGGCTCCTCGAAGCCGGCGATCATCCGCAGCGTCGTCGTCTTGCCGCAGCCGCTCGGGCCGAGCAACGTGAAGAACTCGCCGCTCTCGATGTCCAGATCGACGCCGCCGACAGCGGTGAAGTCACCAAAGCGCTTCACGACTCCGTCCAATCTGACTCCGCCGCGGCTCATTCTGTTCTGACGTTATGTCCGTTCGGTACCCGAGGCAATCTGCGCCTTGGCCCAAATCGCATCGATCCTCTTCTCCTAACTGTACAACCAGGCGCTCGCGCGATTTCACGTTCGGTGGGTTGTCTGTTGGCCTGTACATGGGTACGGTTGTCCATACCGTCTAGTGCCGGCGTAGCAGCAGAGGGAGATAAGTGGCGACGACACCCCAAACCGTCCAGCAAGGTTCCGAAGGCAAGAGCAGCTCGCTGCAGGAGATGGCCAAGAGCCACCTGTGGATGCACTTCACACGCATGAGCGCGTACAAAGAGGCAGAGGTGCCGATCATCGTGCGCGGCGACGGCTGCTACGTCTACGACGAGCACGGCAAGCGCTACCTCGACGGCCTCTCCGCACTCTTCTGCGTCAACGCGGGCCACGGCCGCACCGAGATCGGCGAGGCGATGGCCGAGCAGGTCAAGGACCTCGGCTTCTACACCAACTGGAGCTACGCCCACCCGCGCTCGATCGAACTGGCCGAGCGGATCGCCGGCTACGCCCCCGAGGGCCTGAACCGCGTCTTCTTCACCTCCGGCGGCAGCGAGGCTGTCGAGTCGGCGCTGAAGCTCTGCCGGACCTACCACCGCCACAACGGCGAGGCGGGCCGCTACAAGTCGATCGCCCGCGAGATCGCCTACCACGGGACCACCTTGGGAGCACTGACGGCGACCGGCATCCCAGACCTGCGCGCGCCGTTCGAGCCGCTGACGCCGGGTGGCCGCCACGCGCCGAACACCAACAGCTACCGCTGGCCCGAGGGCCGTGACGAGCTGTGGGCGGCCGACCAGATCGAGGAGCGGATCCTGTTCGAGGGGCCGGAGACCGTCTCCTGCGTGATCCTCGAGCCGGTCCAGAACGCCGGTGGCTGCTTCACGCCGCAGGAGGGCTACTGGCAGCGCGTGCGCGAGATCTGCGACCGCTACGGCGTGCTGCTGATCTCCGACGAGGTGATCTGCTCGTGGGGCCGGCTCGGCCACTGGTTCGGCTCCGAGCGCTTCGCCTACGTGCCGGACATCATCACGACAGCGAAGGCGCTGACCTCGGCCTACGCCCCGATGGGCGCCGTGATCGCCTCCGACCGTGTCGTCGCGCCGTTCCTCGAGGACACGAACATGTTCACGCACGGCTTCACCTTCGGTGGCCATCCGGTCTGCGCGGCGGTTGCGCTCGCGAACCTCGACATCTTCGAGCGCGAGGACCTCTGTGGGCACGTGCTGGCCAAGGAGGGCGAGTTCCGCGACACGCTCGAATCGCTGCGCGACATCCCGATCGTCGGCGACGTGCGCGGCGCCGGCTACTTCCACGCGATCGAGCTGGTCAAGGACCAGGAGACCAAGGAGACCTTCGACGACGACGAGTCGGAGTGGCTGCTGCGCGGCTTCCTCTCCGGCGCGCTCTACGAGCACGGCCTGATCTGCCGCGCCGACGACCGCGGCGATCCCGTGATCCAGCTCTCCCCGCCGTTGATCGCCGACAGCGAGCAGTTCGAGGAGATCGGCGGCATCCTGCGCGGCGTGCTGACCGAGGCGGCCGAGCGGCTGGAGCAGCGCGGGTAGCGACGTGACGGCCCCGGCATGCTGACCGTCCGCGACCTCGTCGACGAGCTGGGGCTGGAGCTGCTCAGCGGCGGGGACGCGGCCGAGGCACCGGTCCGCTGGGTTCACATCAGCGAGCTGCCGGACCCGACGCCGTGGCTCTCCGGCGGCGAGATGATCCTCACCACCGGTCTGCAGCTGACGACCGCGAAGCGCCAACGCGACTTCGCGCGGCTGCTCTGCGACCACCACCTCGCGGGTGTCGGCTTCGGCGTCGGGTTCGCGCACGACAAGATCCCGGACGCGCTGCTCGAAGAGGCGCGCGCAGTTGGCCTGCCGGTCTTCGAGATCCCCTACGAGCTGCCGTTCATCGCGATCACCGAGAAGGCGTTCGGGCGGCTGGTCAACGAGCAGTACGAGGTGCTGCAGCGCGGCATCGCGATCCACAAGCGACTCGAGCGGCTGGTGCTCGAGGAGCGCGGGCTCGACGAGCTGGTCGGCGCGGTGTCGGCGGCGATCGGCGGCGTCGTGATGGTGCTCGACGCGCGCGGCGAGACGCTCGCCGAGAAGACCTTCCGGCGCCGGCTCAGCGACGCGGCGATCGAAGCGGTGCGCGCTCGCGTGCGCGACCGCGGTGGCTCGCGCGGCCGTGCCAGTGCCAACTTTGCGCCCGAGCATCCCGAGATCGCCGGGCGCGCGCTCGTGCTGCCGGTCTCGACGCGCGGTCGGGGAGCACCGCAGGCCTGGCTGGTCGCCAGCCGAGACGCCGGCAGCCTCGGTGACTTCGAGCGGCTGATCCTGCAGCAGGCCGCGACCGTCGTCGCGCTCGAGCTGATGCGCCAGCGCGTAATGCGCGACACCGAGCGCCGCCTCGCAGGCGACGTGCTCGCCCAGGCGCTGACCGGCCGGCTCGCCGAGAGCGAGATCGAATCGCGGCTGCGCCCGTTCGGCGTCGGCGACCAGGCGGCGGTCATGGTCTTCGCCTGCGACGACCCGGGCGCCGCCGAGCCCGACCTCGAGGCGGCGCTGCTCGAGGCCGGCGTCGGCGCGCTGGTCGCGACCCGTGAACGGCTGCTCTGCGCGGTCGTCGACGGGAGCGCAGACGCCGACCCCGTCGAGCTGGCACGCGCGATGCGGCTGGCGCTGATCGCCGGCCACGGCGGCGATCACGTCCGCGCCGCCGCGAGCCGCGTCGCTCCGGTCGGGATGATGCGGCGCAGCTTCCACGAGGCCCGCTGCGCGCTCGAGGCGACCGCACTGTCCAACGGCGCCGCTCCCGATGTCGCGTCGTACGAGGACCTCGGCGCGTTCCGGCTGCTGCTCGCCGTGCAAGACGACGACGCGCTGCGCGTCTACACGGAGAGCGTGCTCGGCCCGCTCGAAGACGGCGGCGGCGAGTACGGCGACGAGCTGCTGCGCTCGCTCGAGGCGTTCATCGAGCAGAACGGGCAGTGGGAGAAGGCGGCGCGGCAGCTCTACTGCCACCGCCACACGCTGCGCTACCGGATCAAGCGGATCGAGGAGCTGACCGGCCGCGACCTGAAGTCGGCGCGCGACCGGATCGAGCTCTGGCTGGCACTGCGAGCGAGGGAGCTGATCGCATGAACGTGGCTGTCCTGGGAGCCGGGGGCATCATCGCGCCAGCGATCGTGCGCGACCTGGCGGAGTCGGAGGAGGTCGGCGAGCTGCTGCTGCTCGACCTCGATCTCGGGCGTGCCCAGAAGGTCGCCGACGCACACGGCGGACCGCGGGCACAGGCACGGGAGGTCGACGCGCGCGGCGGGCTGGCGGCGGCGCTCGACGGCATCGACGTGCTCGTCAACTCGGCGAGCTACCGGATCAACCTCGACGCGATGCGCGCCTGCCTCGAGGCGGGCAGCCACTACATCGACCTCGGCGGCCTCTACTGGATGACTGGCGACCAGCTCGAGCTGTCGGACGAGTTCGAGCAGGCCGGACTGCTCGCCCTGCTCGGGATGGGCTCGAGCCCCGGCAAGACGAACGTGATGGCCGCACAGGCGGTCGAGCAGCTCGGCGAGACGCCGCACACGATCGAGATCGTCGCCGCCGGCCGCGACCTCGACCCGCCGGACGGCGCCAGCTTCCCCTACGCGTTGCAGACGCTGGTCGACGAGCTGACGATGGACCCGATGGCACAGCGCGACGGCAAGCCGGTCGCGCTCGAGCCGATGCAGCCCGGCGGCGCGGTCGAGCTGCCGTACCCGATCGGCCGCGCCGACACGATCTACACGCTCCACTCCGAGGTGCGGACCTTCCCGTCGAGCTTCGGCTGCGCCGAGTGCAGCTTCCGGCTGTCGCTCAACCCCGCGACGCTGGAGCGGGTGCAGGCGCTCGCCGAGGCGGACGAGTTCGAGCTGGCCGCCGCGGCCCAGGCCGCGATGCCAGCGTCGCCGCGCACGGTCTCGATCCACCGCGTCGAGGCGAAGGGCGAGAGCGGCTCCGTGGTCGCCACCGCAACAACAACGCCGACCGAGAACTGGGGCATCGGCGGCAGCATCATCTCGACCGCCGCGCCCGCCGCCGCGGCGGTGCGGCTGCTGGCACGCGGAGTGATCCCGGCGCGCGGCGCGCTACCGCCCGAGCTGTGCGTCACCGCGGACGACCTCTTCCCCGAGCTCGAGCGACACGGCTGCGTCTTCGAGGTCGAGACCTGGCGCGACGACACGCGGGAGGCGGTTCGATGAAGGTTGGGGTCCCGACCGAGGTCAAGCCGGACGAGTACCGCGTCGCGCTGACGCCGGCCGGCGCGCGCGAGCTGACCGAGCACGGCCACGAGGTGATCGTCCAGGCCGGCGCCGGCGAGGGATCAGCGATCGCCGACAGCGACTACGAGGCCCAGGGCGCGCGGATCGAAGCCGCGGCCGAGGCGGTCTTCGAGCAGGCCGAGCTGGTCCTCGGCGTCAAGGAGCCGCAGCCGGAGGAGGTCGGGCTGCTGCGCCCCGAGCACACGCTGTTCACCTACCTCCACCTCGCCCCGGCGCCCGAGCTGACCCAAGGGCTGTGCGACAGCGGCGCGACCTGCGTCGCCTACGAGACGGTCGAGGACGCCCACGGGCGCCTGCCGCTGCTGGCGCCGATGAGCGAGGTGGCGGGCAAGATCGCGACCCAGGCCGGAGCGTTCATGCTCGAGCGGCCGCTCGGCGGGCGCGGTGTGCTGCTCGGCGGAGTGCCGGGAGTCGCGGCGGCGAACGTGATGGTGATCGGCGGCGGTGTCGTCGGCTTCAACGCGGCGAAGATCGCGATCGGGATGGACGCCGACGTGTTCGTCTACGACCGCAGCGTCGACCGGTTGCGTGAGCTCGACGTCGCCTTCGGCGGCCGCGCCTCGACGGTCTACTCGTCGACGCTCGCGGTCGAGGAGATGCTGCCGCGGGCCGACCTGGTGATCGGCGCCGTGCTCGTCCACGGGGCGCGCGCGCCGTATGTGATCAAGCGCGATCAGCTGGCGATGATGAACCCGCGCTCGGTACTTGTCGACGTGTCGATCGACCAGGGCGGCTGCTTCGAGACCTCGCGGCCGACGACCCACTCCGACCCGACCTACGAGGTCGACGAGATCACTCACTACTGCGTGACCAACATGCCCGGCGCGGTGCCGATTACCTCGACCTACGCGCTGACCAACGCGACATTGCCGTACGTGCTCGCGCTGGCCGACAAGGGCCTGAAGGGCGCAATCGATTCACACCCCGGACTTGCGCCGGGCGTTAACGTGATCGGCGGGCGAGTGACACTCGCCGCCGTGGCGGAGGGCACGGGACTCGAGCACACGCCGCTCGAGGAGGTTCTGGGAGAGCTGGAGCCTGCCTGATGCCCTGCGCGACCGACAAGCAACAGGAGCTGTGAGGGACGAGAGATGGCAACCACGACCGTAAAGCTGAAGAACTTCATCGGCGGCGAGCTCGTCGATCCGGCCGCCGGCCAGACCGAGGAGGTGCTCGACCCGGCCACCCTCGAGGTGATCGGTGAGGCGCCGCTGTCGACCGAGGAGGACGTCAACCGTGCCGTCGCCGCGGCGCGCAAGGCGTTCGACGGCTGGTGGGCGACGACTCCCGGCGAGCGGGCGAACTGCCTCTACAAGCTCGCCGAGGTGTTCGAGGAGCACGCCGAGGAGATCGCCGACCTCGAGTCCGCCGACGCCGGCAAGCCACGCGGTGAGGCGCGGGGCGAGGTCGACTCGATGGTCGACAACCTGCGCTTCTTCGCCGGTGCGGGCCGCACGATGGGCGGTCTGGCGGCGGGCGAGTACATGGAGGGCAAGACCTCGTTCATCCGCCGCGAGCCGGTCGGCGTCGTCGGCCAGATCACGCCGTGGAACTACCCGCTGATGATGGCCGTCTGGAAGATCGGCCCGGCGCTCGCGACCGGCAACACAGTCGTGTTGAAGCCGGCTGAGACGACGCCGCTGACGACGCTGAAGATGGCCGAGTGGGCCGCCGACGTCTTCCCGCCCGGCGTGCTGAACGTGATTGGCGGGCATGGCGAGCCGGCGGGTGCGCCACTGGTCCGCCAC